>CAJXQV010000011.1 GCA_913058165.1 uncultured Chromatiales bacterium
GAGATTGCCTCTTGTCTCGTGGGCTCGGAGATGTGTATAAGAGACAGATTAAGTACAGCGGCAATGCAATGCCCAACTGAGACAGGAGCATCCAGCTACGCCGACGACCAAGCAATCGGCCGAGCAACGGAATAGGCAGGCGATCGACGAGGGGTGCCCAGAGAAATTTAAGGGAATACAACAAACCGACCCAGGCGAACATCCCAATCTCAGTCATGCTGGCGCTGCTACTGGCCAGCCATGCCGTTAAAGTTCCGGCAACTAAGGCAAATGGCAGCCCCGCCGAAAAGCCCAGAAACAACATAGCCGCAACTCTGGGGTTGCGGTATACCGCCAGTGCCGCCAGCCAGCCTGATTCTTGCTGCGGGAGCTGAGCGCTATCAGTCAATACTGTAATCCATAATCAAAGGAGCGTGATCTGAGAAACGTTTATTCTTATATATCACAGCCCGTGTCGCGGCACCCTTTAACTCGGGTGAAACGACCTGGTAATCAAGACGCCAACCAACGTTGTTGTCCCAGGCACGCCCGCGGTTAGACCACCAGGTGTACTGATCGGCTTTTTGATTAACTTCACGAAACGCATCAACAAAGCCCTCACGATCAAAAACATCATCCAGCCAGGCGCGCTCTTCCGGCAGAAAGCCTGAGTTCTTTCTGTTTCCCCGCCAGTTCTTCAAATCGATTTCTTTGTGCGCAATGTTCCAGTCGCCACAGATGACATAGCGGCGGCCAGTCTCACGAATGTGCTGAAGGTAGTGCATGAACTCGTCCAGATAACGAAATTTTGCCTGCTGCCGCTCCTCGCTCGAAGATCCCGAAGGCATATACACAGAAATGACGCTCAGGTCGCCAAAACGTGCCTCAATGTGGCGACCTTCTGCATCAAACTCGGGGGACCCGAATCCATTAATAACGTCGTCAGGTTCCTGCCTAGAATAGATCGCCACACCACTGTAGCCCTTCTTCTCAGCATCCTCGTAGTAGCAATAGTGATTGCGCGGCCGAAACTCATCGACATCGAGTTGGTGAGCCTGCGCCTTGGTCTCCTGAATACAAACGACATCGGCTTTTTGCCGCGGCAGCCAGTCAAAAAAACCCTTACGTGCTGCTGCACGAATGCCATTGGCATTAAGACTAATAATTCGCATACTTCCCCAACACAAGCAGAATAAAAATAGCTGCGTTACTCTAACAGAAGCAGCAACTGCAACCGACACGAAACGGGGCAACCCTAAACACAGGATTAATACGCACCAAGATGGATAACTACAAAATAGAATTTATTGAACTCGCTATGGAAGTTGGCGTGCTCAAACTGGGCGAGTTTGAACTAAAATCAGGGCGCATTAGTCCTTATTTTTTCAACTCAGGCTTGTTTAATACGGGTTTAGCGGCCGCTAAACTGGGGCGGTATTATGCCGCTGCTGCCGAGGCATCAGAAATCGACTTCGATATGTTGTTTGGCCCTGCCTACAAAGGCATTCCATTAGTAACCTTAGCCGCCGCTTCATTGGCCGATGACTATGGTCGCGACATGCCCTTCTCGTTTAACCGCAAAGAACCCAAAAGTCATGGTGAAGGTGGCACCATCGTAGGTGCTCCGCTCAACGGCAAGGTGCTTATCGTTGATGATGTCATTACCGCCGGCACTGCAATACGGGAGTCTGCAGAAATTATTCATGCTGCAGGCGCTGAGCCAGCTGGAATTTTGATCGCGCTGGATCGTCAGGAGCGCGGCACTGGTGAACTATCCGCGGTGCAGGAAGTGGAGCAAAGTCTCGGGGTAAAAGTGTGCAGCATTATTCAGTTGGCAGACCTTATCGAGTGGCTACAGAAGGCAGGCAACCACACTGAAACTCTTGATTCCGTTAAACAATATCGAAAAACCTACGGTATATAAGCCCTGTAGCCCCTCCACTCAGCGTATCTATCGTGCGAACCGGGTCACGATTAAGATGCATGCATAATGCGATAATCACTCTATTATTTACCGACGGAACAAACTGATACGACGCTGATGAAGACTCTACTGCAAAAAATTTGCTTCAGCATATTGCTCGCCTCCGGCATCGCAGGCCTTAGCATTCATGGCGCTTATGCAGAGAACGTCTACAAGTGGGTCGACGATGATGGCGTAACGCACTATGGCGATTCTATTCCGCCGAACCATGCAACAAGCCAGTACAGCATTTTGAATGAACAAGGGGTCGAAATAAAAGTTGTTGGCGGCGCTCTCTCGAGCGAAGACCGGCAACAACTCAAAGCTCAAGCCGAGGCTGAGGAAAAAGCCCGGGAGGAGCAGGCAACTGCTGTGATACGCGACCGAGTACTCTTAAGCACATACTTGTCAGTTGATGAAATCGAAGCGCTGCGTGACCGGCGAGTAGAATTGGTTCGGGCGCAAATTCAAGTGACTAAACTCTACCTCAATAACCTGCGCAGCAAACTTGAGCGCCTGGAGCAAGAGGCTCAACGCCACAGCCAGCAAAACACCGGCCCGAAAGCTCAGCCTCTCGATGAAAAACTGGCACGGGAACTCGCTGATACAATCGACTCAATTATGCTTTACGACAAAACGCTGAAAGAGTCAGAAGCAGAACAACTGCGACTGGAGAACAAATTCATCGGCGACATCAATCGCTTTTTAGAGCTAAAACAACTGCCTGCTGGCCGCTAAGTTAGCCTTGGCCGGTGTGCCCGAAGCCACCTGCGCCACGCTTACTCTCAATAAACTCGTCCACCACTTCAAACTCTGGCTGAACAACCGGCACAATAACCAGCTGCGCCATACGTAAGCCGGGCTCAAGCACGAACGGCTCATGCCCTCGGTTCCAGCAGGATACAAACAGCTGGCCCTGATAATCCGAATCAATAAGTCCCACCAGATTACCCAACACAATCCCGTGTTTATGCCCCAGACCCGAGCGCGGCAAGATAACCGCGGCAAGTGAAGGATCCTCAATATATATCGCCATTCCCGTAGGAATTAATTCAGTTTGACCGGGTTTGATCTCCAGTGGCTCATCGATGCAAGCCCGCAAGTCAACGCCTGCAGAACCTACTGTAGCTGGCTCAGGCAGCGGTATCGTACTCCCAATACGGGAATCCAGAATTTTCAATTGAATTGTTTTTTTGGGCAAAACGAGGTTCCTTAGGGTGCTTAGTGAGCGACAGGGTTCTGCCGAAGGTCGCCAGCACTGTGCGGGCCACTGGTGCGGTAGCGATGCGCGACAACGGTAATCAGCCGTCTGGATAAATCTGCCTTCGACATATTGGGTAAGGACTCGCGCCCATCCGCCCACATTACAATCGCAGCATTATCATCACGATCGAAACCAAAATTATCGCCCACCAGATTAGCGACAATCATGTCCAGTTTTTTGCGATTCAGTTTCAGCATGGCATGCTCTTCGAGTTTTTCGGTTTCTGCTGCAAAGCCCACGGTGAACGGTGCAGAATCAAGTGCGGCTATCGCTGCGAGAAGGTCGGGTGACTTCGCCATTTCGAGAATAAATTTCTCGTCATGTTTCTTAATTTTATGACTGGGTACAGACTCAGGGCGGTAGTCCGAAATTGCTGCAGCACCTACGTAAATATCTTTACCTGCAATACGGTCCATAGCTGCGTCATACATTTCCAATGCGGTTTCAACATTCACCCGCTCAACTCCTGGGGGCGTAGGCAATGAAACTGGCCCGGCAATAAGAGTCACATCGGCACCGGCATCGGCAGCAGCCCGCGCTACAGCAAACCCCATCTTTCCGGAACTGCGGTTACTCACGAACCTCACTGGATCAATTGGCTCTCGCGTAGGCCCGGCAGTGACCATAATTTTCAGGCCGCGCAAAGCGCCTGCTGCATCTGACCGGGTAAGTTGAGCAACGATCTCTGCCGGTTCCGTCATCCGTCCTGGACCGACATCGCCGCAGGCCTGATCACCCACGTCCGGGCCAATAAACCGAACGTTACGGCGGCTCAGTGAATTAATATTGGCTTGGGTGCTGTCGTTACGATACATCGCCTGATTCATTGAGGGCACGATAACGATCGGCGACTCTGTCGCCAGACATAAGGTGCTTAAAAGGCTATCGGCGTTGCCGTTGGCCAACTGCGCAATCACGTTTGCCGTAGCTGGCGCAATAAGCACCATGTCGGCCCACTTGGCCAATTCGATATGACCCATAGCCGCTTCTGCCTGCTCATCCCAAAGGTCCCCGCGCACCGGCTCCCCGGATACCGCCTGAAATACGGCGGGAGACACCAGCTTCGCTGCACTCGCGGTCAAAACCACCCGCACATCGGCGCCACGATCCTTCAGGCGCCGAACAAGGTCTGGGCTTTTATAGGCGGCAATACTGCCGCTCACACCAAGTAATATTTTCTTATTCTGCAAATCAATCATGGTGGGCTTCACATAGGGACGGGAAGGGATTTTCAAAATTAGCGATACACCCCAGATTCGAGACTGTATAACGACTCGGGGCCGGGGGCAAAATCCCTGCATGAGAAATACGAACAACACAGGTACAAATAGCCCGGCAGGCCAACCGGAGAGCACGTCAGCGGAGGAAACGTTGCGCAGTGGTCACGGCATTAGCATAGGCGGTAATCCCGCAAGCATTATGAACCCTGGCGCAGAGACCATGCCCGACATTGAACTCATCGCGCTCATTATTGAACGGCATACCCAACCAAAGAAGGCGCATGACATGGCACATGAGCTGCTTTTGAGGTTTGGCTCTATCCGCGGCATCCTGAATGCTCCGGTCAATGATCTGCTGTTAATCGACGGCATGGGCCAGCGCCGAGCGAGCATGGTGAGCAGCTTAAGCGAGATCAGCGCGCGCTACCTGCAAGAGCGCATTGTGCCCGGCAGTAGCATCCAGTCCCCCGGAGACAGCCGGCAATACCTGATGGCGAGGTTGCGTGACCGGCCTCAGGAGGTTTTCTGCGCGCTGTTTCTGGACAACCGACATCGGGTGCTCTCCTTCGAAGAACTGTTCTTCGGCACTATCGATGCAACCTCGGTGTATCCGCGGGAAATACTCCGCCGCGCACTCACCCGCAATGCGGCAGCAGTAATTCTTGCGCACAATCACCCGTCCGGTGTCGCCGAACCCAGTGCCGCCGACCAAAACATTACTCGCAGAGTGCGTGATGCGCTGGAGCTTATCGATGTGCGACTGCTGGACCATTTTGTTGTGGGTGACGGCAGTTGCGTGTCGCTGGCTGCGCGCGGCATGCTCTGAAGCGACTATCAGCCTGTACAGCAGATATACGACGGGGCCTTCCAAACCCGTCATACCGCGAGCGAGCTGAGCACTGCTGCCTGGGTGCTCAGTAAAGAACAGCCACCGACTCAGGCCGCGTATGAAGATCGATAAACGCCGGTATTGCTTGCCTCTGTCGCCCTAGGCTGGTATAAAAGCCGGCTGAGATCGACTGTATTTCGTCACGTCGATCATAAACATTTGATTTACCAGAGGTTGCTCATGTCACGGGTCTGTCAGGTCACCGGAAAACGTCCGATGTCCGGAAATAATGTGTCCCACGCCAACAATAGAACTCGGCGTCGGTTTTTGCCTAACGTGCATTCACGTAGGTTCTGGGTTGATAGCGAGAAGCGCTATGTGCGCTTGCGTGTGTCAGGTAAAGGCCTCCGCATCATCGACAAGAAAGGTATTGATATCGTTCTTGCTGACCTGCGCAATCAGGGCCAGAAAGTCTAAATTAGGACGCCAGCGGAGAATTAGCTATGAGAGACAAAATTAAATTAGTGTCATCGGCCGGAACCGGGCACTACTACACAACGACCAAGAACAAGCGTCTGCATCCTGAGAAAATGGAAACCAGAAAGTTTGATCCTGTTGTACGTCAGCACGTTATGTATAAAGAAGCCAAAATCAAGTAACAAGATTTTGACTACCCGGGTCTAAGTAATCGTGACTTACTTCAGATCCGAGCAATAAAAAACCCGCTATAAAGCGGGTTTTTTATTGCTATAAACTTTTGGCCCGCGCTTACAGATCAGGAATGCACCGGAACCGCAGGTACCACATACTCGCGCAAGGTCTGGGAAAAATCTTCAAGGACCTTCACGCCACTTGATTCCGCTTCAAGACACCACTCTTTCAAATGGGTTACTAAGCCTTCGTTGGTTACATTGGCTTGATCCCATAGCGCCATCAAACGCTCCCGATATTCATGCACGGTCTTCAATGCCTGATTATCGGCAAGCAATTCTCTTAACCGCTGCTCACTAAAGCTATCGAGGAGTACCGGGTTGCTCACCAACAACTTACGGGCCTTCGGCATTAACCCATAGTTAGACGATGACTCGTACCTAAGCACAGGCAATGTCACGCTGCGGGTATAGGAGCGCAACACGTTCATACGGTTCATCAGCACCGCCTGCAGCGTCTCCAGATCAACCGGTCTTGGTGCATCGGCAAGATGCGGTGTCGGCGAAGTCCGCAGCACCTTCACCAGGCCTACGACTTTCATCAGGCAGATGTACATCCAGCCAATATCGAATTCCCACCATTGCACCGAAAACTTAGCGGACGTTGGAAAGGCATGATGGTTGTTATGCAGCTCCTCGCCGGCAACAAAAATCGCCAACGGGGTTAGGTTAGTTGCAGCGTCATCACACTCGAAATTACGATAGCCCTTGGCATGACCCAGGCCGTTGACAACACCGGCTGCCAGAACCGGAATAGTCAGCATCTGGAGGGCGTATACGATAATCCCCGGCACACCCAATAGCAGAATATAGGCCGCGAACAGCAGCTTGAGACCCAGATTCTCATAGCGAATCATAAAATGCTCGAGCGCATCGTCAGGGCAGCCGCGACTATATTTTGCAACGGTTTCAGGATTCGCGGCTTCGAGTTTGTACAGCTCCGCACCCTCCAGTAAAACCTTCTTAAGTCCAAACACAACCGGGCTATGCGGGTCGCCCTCACGCTCACACATAGCATGATGCTTGCGGTGCACAGCAACCCATTCACGAGTAACCATTGCGGTAGTCAGCCAAAGCCAGACGCGAAAAAACACCCGCAATACAGAGTTCAGCACTATCGACTGATGAGCCTGATCTCGATGCAGATATAAAGTTACCGCCGCAAGCGTTAACTGCATAACAAAGACAGTAAAAATAACGATGCCCCAGAAGCTCAGGTCCAAAAGGCCATACATGTGCTCAAAGATAAAATTCAACATTCGTTCATCAACCTCGGTTTCCATACCGTAAAGCAACAATTCAGTCTGTATTTTAATAGAAATTGGACTGCTATAGTGACCTTATGGTTCACCATCGTTGGTCAATGCAGATTTCTCTCTGACTCTGTCTGCTCTGCAACTGCCCAAAGGCCGTCATTCAATGCCCGAATTGCCCGAAGTCGAAACCACTCTGCGCGGCATATCTCCCACGCTGCTAAACGGTCGTATCCATAAGGTTGTTGTGCGCAATCGCAATCTGCGCTGGCCAATTCCCCGCAATCTGGAAGACAAGCTCACAGGTCAGACAGTCACCAGTCTGCGGCGGCGCGGCAAGTACCTGCTCATCGGCACCGACAGCGGAACAGCTATGCTGCATCTCGGTATGTCAGGCAGTCTGCGCATTCTGGATAAAGGCATCCCACCGGAAAAGCACGATCATGTCGATATCATTTTACAAAACGACAAGATAATTCGCTTTAACGACCCGAGACGATTTGGCTCATTGCTGTGGGCGGGAGCCACCCCCGATGCACATCGCCTACTCAGCAATCTGGGCCCAGAGCCATTAGGCAGCGAGTTCGACGGCCACTATCTCTACCAAGCGGGCAAAGGGCGCAAAGTCGCTATTAAACAGCTCATCATGAACAGCAACATCGTTGTTGGCGTCGGAAACATCTACGCCAATGAAAGTCTTTTTCGTGCCGGAATCCGACCAAGCAGACAGGCAGGGCGGCTGAGCAAAAAGAGCTGCGTCATACTGGCCAGTGAAATTAAGCGCGTACTCGGCGAAGCCATAGAGATGGGTGGCACAACACTCAAAGACTTTCACGCGGCAGACGGTAAGCCCGGATATTTTTCTATTCGGCTAAAGGTCTACGGAAGAAAGGGCGAGCCCTGCACCAAATGCGGCATGGAGATAAAGCATTTGGTACAAGCGCAGCGGGCCAGTTATTACTGCCCAAACTGCCAGAGCTAGGCACCTAATAGATCAGTAAACCCGTGCCTCACCCTCCCCACGGGGATCTGTTGCTGCTTCTACCTCACCACTAAGATAACTCCAGGTCACCACGTTCATGTTCCCGTAGAGACGACGGGACTCATTCAAGTCATGGCCCCGTGTACCCAGCTCCGCAACCTCTTCAGGATCAAGTGCTCCCGACTCATACACCACTGTGTCCGGTAGATACTGCTGATGATAGCGTTTTAAGTTGACCATTTCGGTAGCACTGGCACCTTGTATCCAGGCCTGAGCAGCAAGCGCTACCTGGGTAATAATTCGACTTCCGCCAGGCGAGCCCAAAATGGCGATGCCATCGGCAGATTCAAGAAATGTTGGCGACATACTCGATAGCATTCGACGATTTGGCGCAACAGAATTGGCGCTGGCTCCGACCAAACCAAAACTGTTAGGCGCGCCGGGTTTAATCGAGAAATCATCCATCTCGTTATTCAATATCACGCCAGTACCCGCGGGCATGAAAGCCGCGCCGTACCAGGTATTGATCGATTGAGTCGCCGCCACCCGGTTTCCTTCCGCATCAAGAATCGAAAAATGTGTGGTATCGCTGCCCTCGGAACCGTCGGAAAAAACGGGGCGCAAGCTTGCACTGGGTGTGGCGTGTTCCATATCGATAGATGCGCGCAGCTCTGCAGCGTAGTCATCACTCAGCAAACGCTTCAGCGGCATGGCTATCTGATCCGGATCACCCAGGTACTCGGCACGGTCTCTATAGGCTCGGCGCATCGCTTCAATATTGATATGCGCCTGATCAGCAGAACTCAATGAGTCCATATCGTAGCCTGCGAGAATATTAAACATAGTGGCGAGTACAACACCTCCGGATGATGGTGGTGGTGCAGTAACAACCCTCATACCACGGTAGTCAAATACCAATGGTGAGCGCTCAACCACCTGATAGTTAGCAAGGTCGGGAGCAGTCCAGATGCCGCCAGCCTCCTGCACACCGGCAATCAATAGCGCTGCAGTTTCTCCCGAGTAAAACCCATCAAAGCCTGCCGCTGCCAAATGTCTCAGCGTGGTCCCTAGATCCGGTTGACGAATAATGTCACCCGCTAATGGCAGGTTATCGTCAGGAATAAAGACCTGTTTAAACGCGGGGGATATATCGTAAGCACTGCGCCTAAACTTCAAACCCAGCAACATGCGCGGCGTAGCTCTGAACCCTGCTTCCGCGAGCTCGATCGCGGGTGCCAACGATACACTCAGCGGCAGCCGACCATAGTTCTCCGAGAGGTGCACCAGAGCAGCGGGCAGCCCCGGTATCCCTGCCGCTAGCGGGCCGGTATAAGTAGCCCGAGGCAATGGCTCGCCATCGCTATCCAGATACATGTCCGATGTTGCAGCAGCCGGCGCAGTCTCGCGCGCATCAAGAAATATCTGACGGCCGGTCGCTGCATCATGAAGAAGGAAAAAACCACCGCCACCCAAACCGGATGATGCCGGTTCAACCACAGCCAGCGCTGCACTCACCGCTACTGCGGCATCAAATGCATTACCACCGGCGGCAAGAATTATCTGGCCTGCTGCAGTCGCCAGCGGGTCGGCACTGGCAATAGCGGCTTCCGCCGGCGATTTTATAACGTCTACTGCAGATGGGCTGCCACAAGCTGATAGGAAAACAGCCAGGCAAAGTAAGCTAAAGGAGTGCGCGCGCGCACGGGACATCACCGTGCGGGTTGAGCACCGCCGTTTAATCACGCGCGGAAGCGCTCAGCCAGAGCCTGCAATACAACTGGATGCACAAAGGCAGAGCAATCACCGCGGTTCGCGGCAATGTCACGGATCAAAGTCGATGACACAAAGGTGTTGGCTTCATCAGGTGTCAGATAAACGGTTTCAATATCGGCGTTGAGCTTGTAGTTCATTCCAGCAAGCTGTCGCTCATATTCAAAATCAGTTACTGAACGGAGCCCACGAACAATCCCGCGCAAATTTTGCTTACGAGCAAATTCCACAGTAAGCCCGTCATAAGGCATCACTTCGACGTTAGGGTAATCTTTCAATACCGCCCCGGCGAACTCGAGTCGCTCGGCAAGAGTGAATAAGGGCCGCTTCGAGGTGCTTTCCGCGACGCCAACGACAACCTTGTCAAACAGGCCCGCGGCACGACGCACAATCTCTTCATGCCCATTAGTAATTGGGTCAAATGTTCCGGGATACAACACAGCAACCACAGTAATACTCCAGATGAAACTCAGGTAAGCCAATAGACCCGAAGAATATCATGCCTCCCGACGAGCCAGTGCATAACAAACCTGACCAGCTGTCTTGTTTTTAAGCAATAGCCACTTCTCAGGCAAGTCAGGAAACTCAGTGTTAGAAGCCATTTCAAGATAAACATGGGCGGTCGGCGACAACCAACTGCCCTGCTCCAGATGCGAGCAAAGCTCAGCAAGTTCATGCCCGGCAAAGGGCGGGTCAAGAAACACCACGTCATACTGCCGGGCAGGCAAACGATCGGGCGAGGCAAGATAGCGTCGGGCCTCTTCATTGCGCACCGTAACTTCTGCAGCGTCAAGTTCTGCAACAAGTGTTCGCAGATGCTCTGCGGTGCCGCGAGACTTCTCAACCAACACCACATTAGCCGCACCCCGGGATGCAGATTCAAACCCCAACGCACCACTGCCGGCAAATAAATCCAGCACGTTCGCGCCACGCAAATGAGGATCAAGCCAATTAAATAGAGTTTCACGCACCCGGTCGGCAGTCGGCCGGATGGCGGCATCAGCCAAAGGCAGCCTTCGACCACGCCATTTACCGCCGATCACCCGAACTTTACCCGCTGCAACTTGCTTCGCCATACCAGCAAGTGTTTCGAAAGACTGCTGCAGTTACAAGGGCTAATTCGTTACCATACGAACCTATGACTAGCACAGATAAAAACACGCCTAAGCGCGAAGGCTTTTTTAGTCGCTTAAAAAAGCGGTTTGGCACCAATGACACTGAGGGTAGCCGGAACCAGCCCGGCAATGATCGCAGCCTGAGTCTGGGACTCGGGTCGCTCAGTTGGTTAAGCGGTCGCAAGCTCGATGCCGAACTTGCCGAAGAACTCGAAGACCAGTTACTTCTCGCCGATGTCGGTGTCGAAACCACTGGCAGAATACTGAAAGAACTCGAAACCCGTCTGCGAAATTCTGATTCGGTGGCCACGGCGCTGCGCGCAACACTCAATGACATTATCGCCCCGCGCGCGCAGGAGCTGAAGATCGACACATCTGTTAAGCCCTACGTCATTCTAATGGTGGGGGTTAATGGCTCTGGCAAAACAACCACCATAGGCAAGCTTGCGAAGCACTTTAAGCAGCAGGGGCTGTCTGTAATGCTGGCAGCAGGTGACACTTTTCGTGCTGCTGCGGTTGAGCAACTGCAGGTCTGGGGTGAACGCAACGACGTACCGGTGATAGCTCAGGGCACAGGTGCCGATCCTGCAGCCGTTATCTTTGATGCCATCGAAGCCGCAAGGTCCCGCAATATTGATGTGTTGTTAGCCGATACAGCAGGCCGTTTGCAGAATCAGGATACGCTGATGAGGGAGCTGCAGAAGATAGTTCGGGTTGTTGGCAAAACGGATAGCGCCGCACCGCATGAAACAATGCTGGTACTCGATGCGAGCCTTGGGCAGAACGCATTAACTCAGGCCATACAATTTCACAAAGTCATTGGTTTAACCGGTATAACAATGACCAAGCTCGATGGCGGCGCCAAAGGTGGCACGCTGGTTGCTCTGGCAAACCAGCTGGACGTTGCCTTTCGTTTTATTGGCACGGGCGAGCATGCCGACAACCTTGAACAATTCGACACAGATGGCTTTATCGATACTCTATTGACCACCGATAGCTCGACGACTGATACGCTACCAGACAACGATTAGTTTTTAAGGTTAAATAGCCACACAATAGATTGTGGTTGCTTGTCACCACGCGCCCCGATAAATGCGGAACCCATGAGGCATAAATAGAGTGATTCGTTTCGACCATATGACCAAGCGCTACGAAGGTGGTCGTGATGCGCTTCGGAATATCAGTTTCGAAGTCCCCAAAGGGGAGCTCGTTTTTCTTACCGGTCCGTCAGGTGCTGGTAAAAGCACGTTGCTAAAACTGCTGTCTCTTATACACATCTCCGAGCCCACGAGACAAGAGGCAATCTCG
>CAJXQV010000012.1 GCA_913058165.1 uncultured Chromatiales bacterium
GAGTAGATCGTCGGCAGCGTCAGATGTGTATAAGAGACAGGTAATAACTGTCTTTAACTCTAATTAACGTCAAACTTTTAAATTGTGAACCAGTTCACACTTTTACTGTTCTGTATTGAAATAAGCGCTGTCGATCCGGTGCACCTACCATTTGCTTATCACTGTTTGCTTGCCGGTGCTCATGCAGGAGGCCAATCTATCTTAAATGAGAATGAGTATCAATACCAAATACGAATAATTATCATTTAGAGATTTTTTCAGCATTGGAGCTCTGTAAGTCAATTTCTATAAAGCCGTGAGCACTGTCTGTTTCGCTGCAACAGGCGTTATTTTGTGCCAGATTTTCTGGCGAAGGCGGTTGGGTTTGAGTGCTTTGCAGTAAAACTAAGGCATAAAAAAACCGACGAGGAGTCGGCTTTTTTAACTTTCGAGTAATAGCGCCTACATACGGCTCTCACACACAAGGACCTGACGTGCAGTAATCGAACCGATCAATAGCTTGTTGCCATAGGTTGCACCGACGCTGCTGGTTGAGATTTCCTCGCCGGTATTCAAATAGATTTCTTCTATCGTATAGCCAGTTTCAGGTGAACCACTGACATCCAGTATTTGTGAGGGCGCAGGTTCGCCACTAATAAAGTGTTGGATCAATGCCATTATGTTTGCATGCGCACCGATAGTCAGACTGCCATCAGCTGCAACATCGATATTGTCCGGAGATGTGCCCAGCGCCACATTAATTGCATCGGTTAGACTGCCGTCGGCATTGCGGTTTAATACCCGTAAATTCTGGCCACCCGTTTCGGCAATATATATTAGCTGCCCATCGGTGGAGGCGTTAATGCCGCCCCCGGATGCAACGTCATTGAGTACGGTGCGAGCCTCGTCATCGTCAAAGTAAACGAGTTTGGAGTAGCCAACACCGAAGATGTTTTCCAGAAACTTTTGCAGCGAGCCTTCGGCACCCTTGTCATTGACCACATACACCTGTTTTGGGCCAACAGCCACAAGATCGTTCGGGCTGATGACGTCCGGATGGCTAAGCACTTCGGCTAAGCTGAATTCTCCAGGCTGAGTTTCAATGTAGCGATTAATGGTTTCGCTGCCGTTTTCCCGATCGGCGGGGTGATTGATCATGAATAGCGTGCGTTCGCCCTCCGGAGAGATATACAGACTGATTCCGTGTGGGCTCATGTGATCAGTTGTCGTAAGTAGAGCATTGTTAAGTTCCATGGTGTTGAGGTCCAGACGCATGATTGACCCGGGTGCCGCTTGACGACCTTGGGCTTTCGCCAGACGATCGAGCTGCGATAAATAGGCAAAGCCACGCTCGCGGTCAATCTCAATATCCTCCGCACTGCCATCGAGCGGGAACGACGTGCATTCACCGGCATAATGCGAGTCTATTGTTTTGAAGGCGCCTCCGCGTGCTAAGTAAAACACTGAGATCACTACAGTAATGCCGAGCAGCACACCGAGAGCGAGCGCGATTTTACGTATAAGTTTCAACATTGAAATGTCCTTCTTATAGAGATTTAGTTGGCATCGAGAATACACCCTCGATGCAGCTTTAATACGAAAAGTGTAACCCAATGACCGCCGTCATGCCGTTGTATGAATAGCCTGAGCGGGGCGTAGTTTGTGAAAATGTATCTGCGTGGCCAATGGCATGGTCTTTTTATTGACCGGCTTGTTGCGGATCTTTGAGGCGGCGTCGACGCCGGCCGCCGCCGCTTATTACTAGGCATAGTGCATAAAGGCGCTATCGGTCTAGGTGGATCTCCGGCTTGCATCTGTGTGGGGCAGAGGCGAATATTGAGATCGAAATACAGCCGATATAACACTAGGACGGATTTATGGAACTGGAACGTAGAGATTTTCTGAAACTGGCATCAGCAGGTGCTGCCGGCGCGAGCGGTCTGGCAATGACTCTGGCCGGTGAGCAGGTGTTGGCTTCCGATGATGCCGGTACCTCTGCGGCTTTGGGCGAGGCCATGGGCCCCGGGCTGGACGGGCCATACCTTGATCTGAGAACCGCTGCTGGTAATCAAATCGCCTTCGCGCGTATGTCGGGTGATCTGGACGAAACCAAACAGAAAACGGGCTGGTTTAAAGGTTATGTGATGGCTGTGCGCCCGGGTGAGAAGGTTAAAGATCTTGTGGGCTTTCAGGGCTTCGGTGTGTCGCGACTGCACTACGAAGAAAAAACCGGTCTGTATCAGAAAATTTTGCGTGAAGTGGGTTTGTACACCGACCTAAAAACAGGGGAAGTGTTAGAAGAATGGAGCAACCCATTCAACAATGAAACCGTAAAAGTGGTGCAAATTGCGAATGACCCTTACAACTTTAAAATTGGTAAGAGTTTTCCGGGTGCTGAAGTGTTTAACGAGAAAACCGGCAAAACCAAAATGAAAATGGTGCCGTTTATTTTGCCTTGGCAGAGCCGCGGTGGTCGTTTAGAGCTCGAAATGCACATTCATTTGCTCTACAAGAACAAACTCGACCCAGCCACCTGGCCACGCGAGTCTTCGGGCCCAATGGTGCAGGCATCCGAAATGTTTAATTATCACCTCAGCCCGGCAGATATGCAGAATGAGAAGCTCACTACCCTTGATTTCAATGGTACCTGGGGTCGTATTACACCGTGGTTGCCGTGGATGCTGATGGGGCAGGAGTCCGGTCATTGTATGTATAACGCGTTTATGGGCAGTGGCGAAGATCTGGAAGAGGTATTGCCACGTAATGTGCTTGATTACATTGAGAAGAACTATCCGAAGTATTTCAATGCACCTGACACATGGGAAGGCTTTGGTGCCTCAAGCCTCGAAAATTATGTGAAAGAGCAGACTCCTGCGCCGCTTAATAAGTAGTGGGGGTGAGAGCCCGGCTTCGGGCTCGTGGATACACAAAAAGGGGCGGCAGCGATGCCGCCCCTTTTTTGTGGCGCTTGTTGGGCACCATGTTCCGGTTTGGGCGGCGGCGCTGTTCATTCATCGGATGCGAGACTAAGTATTTAAGGAAACCTGCTGGTTTAACTCCAATAGGTGGACATTGATAGTGCGCCTTAACGTATTGCCTTAGTCAGGTACGTATCGTAGCCCTATACCCCCCGTATGTGGGGTTCCCGCATGGTACAGGGCCGTGCGGAATATCCAGTTTGAGGTGTTTTGATGAAAACCAGGTTTGGTGATCGGCTGATGTACATTGGCGGTGAGTTTGTTGCCAGTGAGTCAGGCGAGTGGATGGAGTCGGTAAATCCGGCAACAGAGGAGGTTCATGGGCGAGTGCCTGCGGGCACTGCTGTTGACGTTGACCGCGCGGTGCAGGCCGCTTTGAAAGCGCAGGAAGCCTGGGCGAAAGTTTCCGTGTGGGAGCGCGGCGAAATTATTCGTAAGTTAGCGGCCGCCATTGTGGCAAGGGCTGATGACATTGTTACTCTTGAAGCTGCAGATACCGGAAATACCATAGCGAGCCTTGGTGGTGATATTCATTTGGCGAAAGGCTATCTGAATTTTGTCGCGGGTCTCGGTATTGAGATTAAAGGCGAAAGCGTACCCGCTACCGTTGAAAATATTCACTTCACCATGCGTGAGCCCTACGGTGTTGTCGGTCGTATTGTGCCATTCAATCATCCCTTTCTATTTGCGGCAGCTCATCTTGCGGCGCCACTGATTGCCGGTAATGCAGTTATCCTGAAATCACCAGATCAAAGTCCGTTGTCAGCTTCGTTGATGGCAGAGATTTGTCATGAGGTGTTGCCACCCGGTTTGGTGAACATCGTTCACGGCCAGGGCATGGTTGTGGGTGATGCCATTGTGCGACATAAAAAGATTCATCGTATTGGCTTTACCGGTTCTGTTGGCACCGGCATGGCTATTCAGCGCGCCGCGGCTGAAGTGGCTGTTAAACATTTGTCGTTGGAGCTTGGCGGTAAGAATCCATTTATTGCATTCCCCGATGCTGATCCCGATGCGGTTGCTAAAGCCGCGGTGGCCGGCATGAATTTCAGCTGGTCAGGTCAGTCCTGCGGTTCGACCAGTCGCTTAATGTTGCATGAATCGATTTACGATGAAGTTGTCGAAAAAATTGTTGCAGCCGTAAGCGCTATTAAGCTGGGTGATCCATCTGACCATGCGTCAGGCATGGGGCCGGTGAATTCAGCCGGTCATTATCGGCACGTTACTTCGTTTATTGCATCATCCGTGCAAGATGGCGCCACTCTGCTTACCGGCGGCAAACGCCCCAAAGGTGCGCAGTTTGAGAAGGGCTATTGGATTGAGCCTACCGTTTACGGCGATGTCACCATGGATATGCGCGTGGCTCGCGAGGAAGTATTTGGTCCTATTTTATCGATTCTGAAGTGGAGCGACACCGAGGAAGTCATCGAAATGGCCAATTGTCTCGACTTGGGGCTTACCGCAGCGGTATGGACGAATGACCTGAAAACCGCTATGGATACCGTGCGGCGTATGGATGCTGGCCTGGTTTGGGTGAATGGTACCGGTCGTCATTACATGGGTACCGGCTTCAGTGGCTGGAAGAACAGTGGTTTGGGCCGTGAAGAGTGTCTCGAAGAGGTGTTAAGTTACACACGGTCGAAGTCTGTGCATATTATTCTCTGATATTTGCGCCGCGAATATGCCAGTATTTTGTCGACACCCTATTAATTTAAGCAGTATAGGAAATAATTAGCATGTCTGAAGCGTCAATCGGTGATTCACAGCAGGGTATTAAGCTCGGTTTTCTTGAGCTAGCACCCGGTGTTAGCCGCACCAATGCGTTCGTGTTTTTCTACGCGTGTTTTACCACTATTGGGTTTCTAACATTTATCTCCACCGGCACTGCGCAGGTGCTGAATGCAATTGGCGTTCCAGCGGACCAGCAGGGCACCATTACCGCTGATCTGGTCGTTATTACCGAGATCGTGCAGATACTCATCTTCGGTTTAGTGGGCGTGATAGCCGATCGCATCGGTCGTCGTGAGGTTGCCACTGTCGGCATTATGCTGATGGGCCTGAGTTACCTTCTATACCCCTACGCCGAAACGGTTAATGAACTGATGGTTTACCGAGCGCTGTATGCCTTTGGCCTGGGCGCATCCGCCGGCATGGTAGGTACCCTAATAGCAGATTATCCTTCAGATTCTTCGCGCGGCAAGTTTGTGGCTGTTAGCGGTGTATTTAATGGTCTGGGTGTCGTTTTGGTGACGGTTATATTTGGTGCCCGTGCAGCGCCCGCATTAGTTGAGGCCGGGTACGACCCGCTTGCAGCCACCCGAATCACTCATGCTATTGTCGGTGTGGCCTGCATTATCTCCGGCGTGATTTACTACCTGGGTCTGATGAAGGGCACGCCGGGTAAAAAGGAAGAGCGCCCACCGTTCCGCGAGCTGATGTTTTCCGGCATTACCGAGGGGATAAAGAACCCGCGTATTGCGCTTGCTTACGCCTGCGGCTTTGTGGCCCGCGGCGATCAGGTCATTCTTGGCACATTTACTGTTCTGTGGGGCGCCCGTGTGGGTATTGATAGCGGCCTGGATTACGCCACCGCTTCTGGTAAAGGCGCGTTGATTTTTGCGATTGCCGGCTCAGCTTCTTTGTTGTGGTTGCCGGTGCTGGGTGTCGTCATCGACAAAATGAATAGGGTGGGAGCAATCATTCTGTGCATGACTGTTGCCGGCATTGGCTATTCATCAACTTACTTTGTGAATGAAGATACGATGTTCACTCAAAGTGGGTTCCCGTTAAGTCTGCAAGCAGTATTGCTGTTCTTTTTGCTTGGTGTTGGTCAGATTAGCGCATTTTTAGGCGCCACGGTGTTGATCAGTCAGGAGGCACCGAAGCTCAAGCGAGGTGCTGTGGTGGGTATGTTTAATACCTTCGGTGCCATCGGCATCTTTATCGCCGTAGCCATCGGCGGCCGTCTCTTTGACCTTTACGGCGGTTACGCACCGTTTGTATTGGTCGGCGCAATGAATCTAGTGGTGGCGCTATTGGCCATTGTGGTGCGAATTAAGGCGCCGGGCGACCCGGTGATTGGCGAGCCGGTGGAAGCTATCCACTAAAACCCGCAGTGCACTCTGAAAACCGCACCGGTGTATTTATATGCCTGTGGAGATAAGACCGGCAGATGACTGTTCCCGCGTCATCACTCCGGCGGTCGTTAATTTGATAATTTAGATTCCTGACTGTTTAGCGAGACGGCAGTGCTTTGCGTTTTGGCCCGGCTTTGATCAGCTCAATAAATGCACCGAAGGTCTTCTCACCGAGCGCTGTTGACGCATTAATATGCTTGCCCGTTTGTTTCAGCATCTCATCAGCCGATGCCAGGTGTTCGGCATTGGCCACCTCTTCAAGCATGCTCGGTATGGTGAACCAGCGCTCTACCATCGCTTGATCCACTTCTAGATGAAACTGAAACCCATAGATATTGTCACCGAAGCGGAATGCCTGGTGGGCACAATGCGGTGAGCTGGCTAGATGCACCGCACCGGGGGGGATACCGAAAGTATCGCCGTGCCATTGAAAAATCTGTTCGGGCCCGGCGAGATGCTTAATCACCGGGTCACGCAGCCCTTCTTGTGTTGGCGTGACGTCGTACCAGCCGATTTCTTTAGTTTGGTTGCTGTAGACCTCGGCACCCAGCGCGGCCGCAATAAGTTGAGCACCTAGGCAAATGCCTAAAATGGGCATGTCCTGTTCAATGGCATCGCGGATGCATTGAATCTCAGTATTTAAATGCGGATAAGCATTGCTTTGGCCGATGCACATCGGTCCGCCAAGAACGACCATCGCATCGTATTTGCTGACATCGGGCAGGGTCTCTGGATCGCGCCCGAAGTTTACATAGCGGATTCTAAAGCCGGCATTCCGAAGCATCGGGTCGAGCTTGCCGAGAACTTCATAGGGTACGTGTTGGAAAACCAGCAATCGTTTCATGATGTTGTTTGAGCGGGCCTTATTAGCAGCTTGGCAGTGGTTCGTGAATGTCAAGGGCGGCGGCGCTTACGCTCACCATGCACCAACGATGTAGCAGTGCCTACGCTCTGTCAACAACAGGCTGAACATTTTCTAATGCTATAAGCACAAATCCGGACTTTAAAGCCAAGGCTGTTGCCTTCTTTATTAAGCACTAATGCTAAGGCTATATAGGGTTTAAATGTGGATTTTTGGTTGGGCGGGGCATAGCACCACCTGCCTTCATAGCTTATGGCACCGGATCAAAGGTGAATTTATCGCCGTCTTTCCACGCTGGGAACTTTTCCCGATAGCGCTTGGCGTTGGATCCTTTCAATGTCGCCGTAACTGCGCTTTCTGCAATTCCGCTGCATTTAACCGTGCGACCGAGAAAATCGAGCACCATACTGCCGCCCGTGTAAATAATATTGTTACCGTCGACACCGATGCGATTAATGCCGGCGACGTAGCACTGGTTTTCCACCGCCCGTGCTGGCAGCAGAATATCCCATGAAGACTGGCGGGTTGCCGGCCAATTAGCCACATAGATCATTAGGTCGAACTCATCGAATCCTCGACTCCAGGCGGGAAAGCGCAGGTCATAGCAAATCTGTGGAAAGATTCTCCATTCGCCAACTGTAAACACACGGCGTTCGTTGCCTGCCGAAAAGCCTTCGTCTTCGCCACCCATGCGGAATAGATGCCGTTTGTCGTAGTAGCCCATAGTGCCATCTTGTAGCACCCAGACCATGCGATTGAAGTACTTGCCGTTGTCGTTAACGATCAGGCTGCCACACACTGCTGTTTGCTGACGGTCAGCCAGCTTTTGCAGCCACTCAACTGTCGGGCCTTCCATGGTTTCGGAATTGTCAGCGGCATCGAGAGTGAAGCCTGTATTAAACATTTCCGGCAGAATGATTAAATCAGTGGGTTCGTCCATCTCCGCGATCAGCTGTTCTGCCGCATTGAAGTTTCCGATGGGATGTTGCCACTGCAGATCCATTTGCAACATGGTGATAGTTAAATCTCGCACAGTATTTCCGCAGCCTTTTCGAGGGTTAAGTTGTCTTTGGCAAAGCAGAAGCGCAGCAGTTTTTGCTCCGGCGGCCGGTCATAAAATACTGACACCGGAATGCTGGCAATGCCAGCATTCACTGTGAGTTGCTTAGCATAGACAGTATCATTTTTATCCGACACATCGCTGTAGTCCAGCAATTGAAAGTAGGTGCCGGAAGAAGCCTTTAGGGTAAAGCGTGAGTCTGCCAGCAGTTTGCAAAAGTAATTCCGCTTGGTTTCGTAGAAATCGGGTAATTCGCGATAGTGTTCCGGGGCATCGCGCAGGTAGTCGGCGAGTGCGTACTGCAGTGGTGTAGCCACGCAAAATTGATTGAACTGGTGTACTTTGCGAAACTCTTGCATTAACGCGCAGGGCGCTACGCAGTAGCCGACTTTCCAGCCGGTGGCATGGTAGGTTTTACCGAACGATGAAACCACCAGGCTGCGTTCACGCAGTTCAGGGTGGGTGAGCAGCGACTCATGACGTTGCCCGTCAAAGATAATGTGCTCGTAGACTTCGTCACTGAGTACCAAAATGTTGCGCTTGGAAATCAGCGTATTCAGCGTATCCAGATCACTGCGTTGTATTACCGCACCAGTGGGGTTATGCGGCGAATTAATTATCACCAACCGGGTTTTATCGCTTAAAGCTGATTCGAAGCGCTGCCAGTCGATAGCAAAGTCGGGTGCACTAAGAGGCACATGATTACAGGTGCCACCAGCCAGGGTGACCGCCGGTTCATAGGAGTCGTAGGCCGGATCAAATACGATGACCTCGTCGCCTAAACCCACAAAGGCCTGTATCGCGCTAAACAATGCTTCGGTGGCACCCGAGGTGATGGTTATTTCGGTATCGGCATTTGTATTTGTGCCATAGCACGCAGCTATTTTTTGCTGCAGTTCATAGCGCAACTCTGGAATGCCGGGCATCGGAGCGTACTGGTTGTGGCCGATACGCAGGTGATGAGTCACGCGATCAAGCAGTGCTTCGGGCGCGGCAAAATCAGGGAAACCCTGAGAAAGATTTAATGCGTTGTGTTCCCGCGCGAGATCGCTCATCACGGTAAAGATAGTTGTGCCTGTGTGCGGTAATTTACTTTGCATCAGAACAATAGCTGCCCGATAAACTTGGTGTGCTTGAGTGCCGCTTTGGTTTAGCTGTTACTCAGCTTGCCCATGTCTTCGTTAATGGTTTCGGTAACCCGGGTGAGGTGAGGCTCAGCGAGAAACTCGAGATGCAATTTGATGCCCTTCATTGTATGGACCGTTGCACCTTCGGTAAGAACCGAATTCCAGAAACGAATGTACGAGTCACTGTCTGCTTCGGGCATTTCCGGATGAAAAATTATACCTTTGCCGGCAAAGGCTTTGTAAATATAACTGTGGTGAGATGCACGGATAGCGCCCGCATGACGCACCCGGCGCAAATCAATAGGCAGATCTTTGCCCAGCAACTCATAAGCCCAGGATTTGCAGACACGGAAGAAGGTATGAATCCGTGAGCCCCCGGCCTGAACCCCGCGTTTGGCAAAGTAGCCTATTGCATCAAAGCGGCGTCCTTTGACAGTAAATGAATTCATCATCCACTTTACGCGCGACCATTTGTGGTTCGAGAATACCGGGTCTATAAGTGCCAGATACTGCACCTGTTGTCCTTTGCGTACCAGTTGGCGAGCCATCTCGTAAGCAATAAGGCCGCCCACGGAAAAGCCGCAAATATGATACGGACCTTCTGGTTGCACCTGACGCATTTCGCGCACATAGATTTCGGCAAGCTGCTCGATGCGGGCAGGCGGTTTGAAGTTGGGGTTGTAGGCGTTACAAAGCCCATACAACGGCTGATCGTCATTGAGTATCTTTGCCATCTTCAATGGTTCGCCATTAATACAAAACAGAGGCGGACGTTCACCGGCGGTTTTAATTGGCATCAATATCTGCATCTAACGTTTTACCTTTTTACTGCCACAATCTCGTAAGTATTTCCGCAAGCTGGTCACTACCGACGTAGTGTATCGGGGTGTTAGCCGTTGCACTGAGCCAGTAGTCCTCTGCATGCGCAGAGTTGCTAATCATTGTTAACGATGTTCCCTTTTCGAGCAGCGGACTGAGTACCGGAGGTCGGTAGCCCAGAGTTGCTTTTTGCATGCGGAGCTCGTTCTCGGCAGGTTGCAGGAACATTGGCATATTGCCACTCATCCTGTTGTACATGCCACACAGCGCCCTTTGGAAAACGTTTATTCGCGCGAAATATAACGGTTTTGAGGCAGATTGACCATGAACATCGTTGTTTTCTTCGATAGCGGATAGTGGTACGGGAGTCGGGTCGATAACCGTAAGTTGGATACCGTCACCACCTTCTGCATCCAGTTGTCGCGCCATTTCGGCCGCAACCAGTGCTGCGAAGCCCACTGCGGTGATATGCCACGGACCTTGCGCCTGCACGCTGCGCATTTCTTTCACATAGATCTGGGCTAGAGCGGCAAGGTCGGTTTCCGGCATTTCGCCCTGTAGATACGGGAGGTTCAGGCTGTACAGCGGGCGGCTTACGTGGATTTGCCAGTTCAGATTGAGTTCGTCCATATGGATCATGAACATTGGGGTGCCAACATCGTCAGTGCTGACGGGTATAAGTGCGAGCGGTGTATCACTAACACTGCTGTTATCCATTACAGCAGCAAGACCGGCAACAGTGGGCTGCTCAAAAACATTGGCGATGGAAAGTTTAATGCCCGTCCCCCGTTCGATATCGCGCAGCAGCCGGATGGTCATTAGAGAGTGGCCGCCAAGATCGAAGAAGTTGTCGTGAATGCCGATGACCTCCTGTTTTAGCAGTGTGAGCCAGATGCCGTGCAGCAGCTTCTCATTGGCTGTTTCCGGCAACGACGCTTCACCATTGGCGCTGCGCTGAGGGTTGTAAACCGGCAGTGCTTGACGATTGACCTTGCCGTTGCTGGTGACCGGAATGGTATTTAGCGGAATAAATGCAGAGGGCATCATATAGCCTGGCATGGTCTGCCGCAGTTCCGCTCGCAATGCATCAATATCGAATTCATCGTCTGCGCCTGATACGAAGGCCACCAGATAAGGGTCATCGGTGTTAGCACTCTGAATTACTGCCGCAGCACGATCAACACGCGGGTTATCGGCGATCAGTTGTTCGACTTCGACCAGGTCCACGCGATAGCCGCGAATCTTGACTTGTTGATCGTGCCGCCCGGTAATTAGAATTTGCCCATCAGCACTGTAACGCGCGTGATCGCCGGTTTTGTATTGTCCGGGTTCAGGCCGTGGCGCTAGGCCAAGATAGCCGGTAAACAGGCATTCGCTTTCGATGGTGATTGCACCACAGATACTGCTCTGTAAACCACTGCGATCAATGAGTCGGATGCGCGTATCGGCAACCGGGCTGCCTGCGGGCACAGCTTTGCCTGTAAGCAAAGTGCTTTGATCAGCAAAGTACTGCAGGTTGACGGTGGATTCCGTAAGGCCATAGCCGTTGACGAATACAGCTGAGGGCACAAAGCGCTCATTAAACAACTGCAAATCATGACTCCGTGCGATTTCTCCGCCGAGCACGACAAGGCGTACCGCAGGCAGAGTGACCTCATCGTCATAGAGCATATGACGGAATACCGTGGGCGTTGCATGCAGCACCGTAACGCCGCGCTCCTTCAGTGCCAATAGAGAGCTGCCAGTTTGCTCTTCATTGCGCAGGTCCACCGGATGCACGCTGGCACCGCTGAGCAATGCGCCGAAGATATCCTGAATTGAGGCATCGAATGCGTAATTGGAAAATAGCGATAAGCGGTCGGCGGGAGAAATACGCAGAGCATTCGCATAGGTCTCGACATGGTGCAGAATATTTTCGTGTGTCTGTAATACACCTTTTGGTGTTCCGCTGGAGCCCGAGGTAAACAGAATGTAGGCAACATCACCGGCACTGCCTTGCGGTTCCGGATTGGCGTACACAACATCATTCATGGGTTGTTGAATACAGATCACCGGAATATCCGACAGACTGTTGGCCAATTCCTGATGCGCATCATCAGTGAGCAACAGTTGCGGCTCACCCAGTGTCAGCAGTTGTCGCAGTCGCTGTTCGGGTTGGCGCGAATCCAGCGGCAGATAGTGCGCGCCGGTTTTCAGTACGCCGAGCACGCCGGCAATCATGTGCGTATCGTGTCCCAGCAATACGGCGACCCGTGTCGTCGGTTGCCTATGTGCTGCCAACGTTGCCGCAATCGCATTGGCGTAATTATTGAGTTCGGTGTAATTCCTGTCTCTTATACACATCTGACGCTGCCGACGATCTACT
>CAJXQV010000013.1 GCA_913058165.1 uncultured Chromatiales bacterium
CGAGATTGCCTCTTGTCTCGTGGGCTCGGAGATGTGTATAAGAGACAGCTGCAGCTAAACGCTGCCGGCAAGTTAAAGCACCTGCTTAGCCTTCACGGGTTAGACAAAGAGTTCATTACACGGCTGCTGGATAACGCCGAAAACTACCTGCGGCCGAAAGGCTCGCTCCCCGCACGCGACTACGGCTTACAAGGCCAGACTGTGGCCAATTTATTTTTTGAGCCCAGCACCCGCACACGAGCGTCGTTCGAACTCGCTGCCAAACGCATGAGCGCAGATGTTCTCAATCTCGACGTGAACATGTCATCCCGCATAAAAGGCGAAAGCATTCTGGATACCATCTTCACGCTTCAGGCCATGCAAGTTGATGTGTTTGTTGTCCGGGATGCCGGCGATGGTATCCCTGAGTTTATTGCGCGCAATGTCGATACTCATGCCAGCGTCCTCAACGCCGGAGAAGCCTCAGTCTCACACCCGACTCAGGGCTTGCTCGACATGCTGACCATACGCCAGGCCAAAGGCCGGCTTGACGGTTTGAGCGTAACCATTATTGGCGACATCGCGCACTCACGTGTTGCTCGTTCACTGAGCCACGGACTGAGGATCATGGGCAACAATGACATCCGACTGGTCGCGCCCGGCGGTATGGCCCCGGATATGGCGCTCTACCCGGGCGCCAGCCTCTACGAAGATGCCGATACTGCCGTTAAGGATGCAGACGTGCTGGTGGCTTTGCGCATTCAGCGCGAGCGTATCGAAGACCCTAGCGGCATTCCCACAGAAGCGGAATATAATCAGCGTTATGGCCTTACCGTAGATAGAGTGGCTCTTGCTAAACCGGATGCCATTGTTATGCACCCCGGCCCGATGAATCGTGATGTAGAAATCTCCGGTGAAGTTGCCGACGGCCCGCAATCAGTTGTTCGGCAGCAGGTGACCAACGGCCTCGCCGTCAGGATGGCAGTATTATCCGCGGTCATGGAATCTCGTTAGGAACGGAACGCGACATTGGGTAAAGAAAATCGCAATACGATCTTTGTTGATGAAGGGCATGTTCACTCGATCCGTGAATTTCCCGACCGGCAATACATCATGCGCATCGAGGCGCCGAAAGTTGCCGCAACAGCGCAGCCCGGGTCTTTTGTGCATGTCCGTTGTCATCCTAAAATACCGATGCGTCGTCCGATCTCGCTTATGCGGGTTGATGCGGATGCCGGCTGGATAGAAATCTACTTCAAAGTCATCGGTGATGGCCTCGCAGCACTTAGCGATACGGCCATCGGTGAATGCGTGAGTATTCTGGGCCCTATCGGCAACGGCTTTAGTGCAAACCCGAAAAGTAAAACCCAGCTGATGATTGGCGGTGGCGTGGGTATACCACCAATGCTATTTCTTGCTGAGCACCTAAACAGCGATTCAACCCATGACTGGTCGCCCGTAGTATTCATGGGCTCTGAATCACCTTTTCCGTTCGACCTCAGAGCATCTGACATCGAGCTTAGCGGCATGCCGGCGGACGCCATTGGCTGCCTTCCCGAGATGGAAGACTGCGGCATACCCTCACGATTGGCCAGCCAACAGAGTTATGACGGTGTGCACAAAGGTTTTGTTACGGATCTGGCTGCGGCATGGCTGCGCGCCAATCCTGAGCTTCATGCCAGCACAGAAATCTTTGCCTGCGGACCGGAGCCCATGCTGCAGGCGGCGGCTAAACTGGCGAGCGAATTCGGCATTGATGCGCAGCTCTGCCTTGAAGAGTATATGGCCTGTGCTGTGGGTGGTTGTGCAGGATGCGCGGTCGAAGTGCACACCGCAAATGGCACTGCGATGAAGCGCGTATGCGTTGATGGGCCTGTATTTAAAGCCCGCGAAATCTACCTGCAGTGACATTACTGCTTACAACGTCACAAATACCAGCGCATAACTCGATGTGAAGCCAGTCGACATATAGCGACCCAAACTGCGTCTCGGCAGTTGATCCTAATTAGAACATTTGGTTGGTAGAGAGCCACACTCAAGGGCTTCTGATAGCGTCAGAAGTTCTTATTAAACCGTTCGGAGCAGTCAAATTACAGCGGTTTAAGGCTAAACGATCTAGTCTTGCGAAGGACTGGGGTTTGCCTGATCAATATCCTCACGATAGTAGAAATCGCGAGCGATATCCTCACAGACCATATTCTCAGGAACAGGAATAATATGTCGCAGAAAACTGTGCTTGTAGGGAAAGAAATGCACATGAGGATTGAAGGTAAATGAATACTCACGTTCGCGTGGCACAACAATAATCAGTCGTTTCCGACACACCCTACGCAACTCCGAAATTGCTTTACGGATATCAAGTATGTGTTCGAGAAGATGCGTGGAAATAACCACATCAAAGGAATCATCCGGAAACGGCAATTCCTCAACCTTGCCTTCAAAAAACTCGGCAAAGGATAACTGTTGCCCCAACGCCTCATCAACTTGAATATCGAAACCCTTATAAGTACAAACAACATCACGGGTGTTTTGATGCAGATAATCGATAAGGTAACCTGTGCCGCAGCCCACATCTAAAACGCTGCCGGAAATCATATCCTCACATATTCGTTCTAAACAGAGGCGCGAGTTATCGGTCTCGGACTGAATACGTGGCAAAGCTGAATACAATTGCACATATTCCTCATCGGTATATCTATGGCCGCGCTCACGAAAATCTTCAAGGTCATCGATTAAAGGGCCCCAGTAAGTTCTGAATATAACGCGCATCAGGGCGCTATCCCGCAGCGCGGGGGGCAGGAGCTCTTCAAGAACGTAGCGAATTTTATTGGTCGTCTCGCGATTCATCTCTATTGCCAGCCTAAAACTTTAAATATAAATGGTGAAATTACCGGTCAATCACCTGAAACATTCGATTTATTATAAGAGTATTTCGCTAGCAACAACAGTTCAGACGCGGCGTAACGGGCATAAACTTGACTGGATCCATAAGCTAGGGGCTTTTCTCTCGTTCTTCGAGCAGGCTTTGACTGCAGGACAAAACAGTCGAATTTTTAGGGATTGCGGCGGCTTCAGGAAGGCACCAAGGGAAGCATTCGGTGAGTGCGACTAACCGAAGTTAATTGATGCTTCTAGATTAGTGCGCGAATCGGCATTTGCCAATGCCTCTTCCAAGCTTACCCTGCCGCTCTTATACAGGGTCAGTAACGCCTGATCAAACGTCTGCATGCCCTGTTCAGAACTCGAGGCAAACGCCTCTTTCACTGCCGACACATCACCACGATTAATCAACTCGGAAATGTGTGAGGTATTCACCATGACTTCAACAGCAGCAACGCGCTTGCCATCCACGCCGGTAACCAAGCGCTGGGAAACAACAGCCCGCAAATAGTGTGATAAGTCCATATAGACCTGACGATGCTGATCCTGTGGAAACATATTAATAATACGATCCAGGGTTTCAGGAGCATTATTTGAATGCAGGGTGGCGACGACGAGATGTCCGGTGCCCGCCAGATCAATGGCCGCCTGCATAGACTCACGATCACGAATCTCACCAATTATAATGACGTCAGGCGCCGCTCTCATGGCGCTCTTGAGTGCACGAGCATACGAGGCGGTATCCACACCGACCTCACGCTGATTAATAATCGAGCGCTTATTCGGATGCAGAAATTCTATCGGGTCTTCAACCGTCAGAATGTGTGATGAGGTCCGGTCGTTGCGGTAATTAATCATGCCAGCAAGCGTTGTAGACTTGCCGTTTCCCGCCGCACCTACCATAAGCACCAAACCACGACGAAACATGATGAGGTCTTTGAGTATGGGAGGCACACCGAGGTCATCCAATGACGGTAGATCCATCGTGATGTAGCGCAGCACCATTGCAATGTTCCCGCGCTGCATAAATACATTGACGCGGAAGCGCCCGAGCCCAGGTTTAGAAATTGCAAAATCAATTTCCATCTCTTTACTGAACAGCTCAAATTGAGCTTCGTCCATTAACTCGCTGGCTGCTTCCTTCACCATCTTTGGTGTCAGCTCAAGTTGATTCACCGGCATAATTTTACCGTCAATCTTAATTTTTACCGGAGAATAAGACGTGAAGAAAAGGTCAGAAGCTCGCTTCTCAACCATCAGCTTAAATAGGGGTAATACATTCATTAATAGGCCTTCCGCGGGACGGCTGCACGCCGCTTCTAAAAAAAGGTCTTCGGTTATCGCATACCGTCACCGGTCTCATCAAGCAACTGAAGGCTGTTTTCAAACTCTGCCTCGCTTCTGCGCTCACGCTTACTTTCGAGCTTAATACGCAAACGAAGTTCGTTTTTGGAATCAGCATTTCGCATGACTTCTTCATACGAGATATCTTCCGACTCATACAATGCAAACAACGCCTGGTCGAATGTCTGCATGCCCATGCGTGTAGACTTGCCCATAATATCTTTAATGGCAGCCACTTCGCCTTTAAAGATAAGGTCTGCGATCAATGGTGAGTGCAGCAAAATCTCCATGGCTGCAACACGACCGTCTTCAAGCTCCCTTGGCACCAAACGCTGCGATACCATTGCGCGAACGTTCAGCGACAAGTCCATCAGTAGCTGTGAACGCTTCTCTTCAGGAAAAAAGTTAATGATTCGGTCCAGCGCCTGATTGGCACTGTTTGCGTGCAAGGTAGAGAGGCATAGATGACCTGTCTCTGCAAACTGCATCGCATACTCCATGGTTTCACGGTCGCGAATCTCACCAATCATGATTACATCCGGCGCCTGACGGAGAGTATTTTTCAGCGCTGCATGCCAGGAATCCGTATCAACGCCAACTTCGCGCTGGGTAATTACACAGCGTCCATGGGGATGAACGTACTCAACCGGATCTTCAATAGTGACGATGTGGCCGCGGGAGTTATCGTTACGATGCCCAACCAGCGCCGCCAAAGTGGTGGACTTACCTGACCCGGTCGCGCCGACAACAATCACCAGACCGCGGGTAATCATGGCCACGTCTTTCAAAACATCCGGCAGACACAATTCATCAAGGGTTGGGATTTCAGTGATAATGCGGCGGAGTACAGCACCCACCTGGCCCTGCTGCACAAAGGCACTGACACGGAAGCGACCAATGTTTGGGGGGTTGATCGCAAAATTACATTCTTTGGTCGCGTCAAAATCACGCGCCTGTTTATCGTTCATGATCGAGCGCACCATAATTGCGCTCTGATCTGCAGTTAGAGAAGCCTCAGCCACACGATGCAAATCACCGTCGATTTTAATCGCCGGTGGGAACCCCGCAGTAACAAAAAGATCGGAGCCTCCTTTTTCGACTAACTTCTTCAATAGCGACTGCATTAGACGCGTGGCTTGATCTCTTTCCATGTAAATCTCCCTTAACTCACATCAACTAGGGTGCGAGCTAAAAAGTCTCCTTATTTACAGCCTTGAAGCGCGCTTCTTCCTTGCTTATCACTCCAGACTCAATAAGAGTTTGTAAATTCTGATCCAGCGTCTGCATACCGTGCGACTGTCCAGTCTGAATTGCCGAGTACATCTGTGCAATTTTGCCTTCACGTATCAGATTTCTGATAGCTGGTGAACCGATCATGATTTCATGCGCAGGAACACGGCCACCACCAACACGCTTGAGTAGCGTTTGCGAAATAACCGCGCGCAGCGACTCTGACAACATTGAGCGAACCATTTCTTTCTCTGCCGCCGGGAACACGTCAACAATACGGTCAATAGTTTTCGCTGCAGAACTGGTGTGCAGCGTACCGAAGACCAAGTGGCCGGTCTCGGCAGCCGTAAGCGCCAAGCGAATAGTTTCTAGATCGCGCAGTTCGCCCACCATAATTACGTCAGGATCCTCGCGCAAAGCCGAGCGCAAAGCCTCATTAAAGCCATGTGTATCACGATGAACCTCACGCTGATTAATCAATGACATGTGGCACTCATGAACAAACTCAATTGGATCTTCAATAGTGAGGATATGATCAGGACGGTTTTTGTTGATGTAATCGACCATCGCGGCCAGAAGTGTCGATTTACCTGAACCGGTCGGCCCTGTAACCAGCACAATACCGCGCGGAGCCATCGAAATATCTTTAAAAATCGCCGGAGCCATGAGGTCATCCAACGATAGAATGGTTGAAGGAATAGTGCGGAACACAGCACCAGCGCCGCGCGCATGGTTAAAAGCGTTTACCCTAAAACGGGCGAGCTTAGGAATTTCAAACGAAAAGTCAGTTTCAAGAAACTCTTCAAAATCCTTACGCTGTTTGTCATTCATGATGTCATACACCATGCTGTGTACGTCTTTGTGACTCATAGCAGGCATATTCACCCGCTTTATATCACCATCAACACGAATCATCGGAGGAACACCCGCTGAGAGATGCAAATCCGAAGCGTTACTCTTCACCGAGAAGGCGAGCAATTTAGCAATATCTACAGCCATGTCAGTCCCTTAATCTCTGCTTATGATTGGAATACTTGATTTACCATAAGTGCACATTATCAGCCACATTGTATCTATTTTCTTAAGAGCGGCGTTGTGATAGAAATCACGGAACACCTAAACAGCTTAAACCTCCAAATTTCAAAGGCTTTGAAGGCTTCCGGCCGCCCCCGTGGCACCATTGTTTTGCTGGCTGTCAGCAAGAAGCATGATATTTCAGCCATAAGGGTGGCTGCTGCCAACGGGCTCACAGATTTCGGAGAAAATTATGTTTCGGAAGCTGTTAGTAAGATCCAACAAGCTGATTTTCCCGCAAAATGGCACTTTATCGGGCGAATCCAAAGCAACAAGACTCGGGAAATCGCCACGCATTTCGATTGGGCGCAAACTTTAGACCGGATAAAAATTGCGCAACGCCTCAATGAACAGCGCCCTGCCGCATTGCCGCCTCTGCAGGTGCTTATACAGGTTCAAATAGACCCGGAAGACCAGCATGGCGGCATAGAACCAGACGCTATCAGTGAATTAGCGGCCCAAATAGCCAAACTCCCTCAACTCAAATTGCGTGGACTCATGTGCATACCTAAAGCCTGCGAAGGTAAAGAGGCGCAGCGCCTACCTTTCAAACACATGCAGCAACTTTTCGCTGAACTTCGGCAGCTGCACCCGGATATCGATACGCTATCGATGGGCATGTCGAACGATCTCGAGGCAGCCATACTCGAAGGCAGTACAATGGTGCGCATTGGCACCGCACTTTTCGGTTCCCGAAACCAAAGCCCGCCTGAGAACGAACCTGACAATCAACACGGAAGCAAACAGTGAACGCAAACAGTAACACTATCGGCTTTATTGGCGCCGGCAACATGGCTCAGGCCATCATTCGCGGATTGTTAGAAGCTGGCCACCCGGCCAAGCAGATCGCTGTGGCAAACCCGAGCAATGACAAACTGGAAATACTCCGGGCACTCAATACCGACATCTACACCACACAAAGCAATACCGATGTTGCTGAAAAAAGCGATGTGGTTGTGCTTGCAACAAAACCCCAGCGCATAGCGCAGGTTGCTGCAGAAATAGCTGGCACCCGTCCGCAACTGGTCATGTCAGTGGCTGCAGGCATTACTCTGGCGACCATTGAAGCCGAATTAGCCGCAGGCACTGCAGTGGTAAGAAATATGCCCAACCAGCCGGCCACAGTTGGACTTGGCATGTCGGGCCTAGTGGCTAATAGCGCCACTGACGATACCGCCAAATTAGTCGCTTCCTACATCGGCGAAGCCAGCGGGGAAGTTGTTTGGCTGGAGAAAGAATCTTTGATAGATGCTATCACCGCCATCTCAGGTAGCGGACCTGCCTACTTCTACTTGCTTCTGGAAATGCTCGAAGCCGGCGCGGTCGAATTCGGTTTCTCTCCGGCAGTGGCAAGAAAACTTGCGCTCCAGACCGGTCTTGGGGCTACCACACTCGCTCGCGAGGATGGTGGTGAACTCGTGGAGTTACGTCGCCGGGTCACGTCGCCGGGAGGCACTACTGAAGCTGCTATCAAGTCACTGGAAGCTCATGATATTCGTGCTACGTTTCAACGCGCATTTACCGCCGCAAGAGATCGGGCGACCGAACTGGGCAAAAAATAAACGACCCGTCGGCGTAAGTGCACGTGCATTTTAAGAACACTTAATAAGGAAATCACACCACAATGGATAACGCGTTCGTCTTTATTGTTAGCACTCTGGTCAACCTGTACATCATTGCGTTTATCGTCCGAATCATTCTGCAATCGCAGCGGGCCGATACGCGAAATCCGATGGTTCAGTTCATCCTCAAGGTGACTAACCCACTGGTATTGCCGCTGCGCCGATATATGCCATCAGCTTATGGCCTCGACACCAGCAGTCTAGTGGTCGCGGTTGTGTTTAAAGCCGCAGAGTTCGGGCTACTATTGACAATACTCTGCAACAGTACACCTGGGTTCGCGGCACTGGCTGGAATGACCTTTTTCGGGCTGCTGCGTACCGTGCTGAACCTGTATTTCTTTCTGGTTTTAATGTCCGTCATTATGAGCTGGGTATCGACCGGGAGTTACAACCCTGCAGCAATGCTGGTGAATAAATTGGCGGAGCCTGTACTGAGTCCTTTCCGCAAACTAATACCGCCCATAGGCGGTATCGACATTACGCCAATACTAGCGATTATTGCTATTCAGGCGCTTACGATGCTCCTGCCCCAAGGGCAGTTTTTTGCGGGACTTGGCTGCCCGCCTGCGGTAGCTATGATCTAATTATCAGATCCCAAGCACCTGATTTTTAATCCTGATCACATCACTGTTAGGAACGTACATCAGGCCTGCAATCCTGCGCACTAAGTGATCTTCATACTTGTTCAAAATACTGTCGCTTAACGCAAGCTGCCACAACAACTCAATCACCTTGAGTCGTTCTTCTGCCGAGAGGCTGCCTTGCAGGGTACTAATAGATTCGTGCAATGAAACCGAATCATCCGTAGCAATTTGCGCCTCGCTCAAAAGCTCGATTGCCTCATCAGTAGAAACGCTGAAGTGATCAACCAGAATCCGGGTTATTTCATTATCTTCCTCAGCCGTTTCATCGAAATCTGCGCGCGCCATTTCGACCAACAGTGCGGCCAAAGAGATCTGCAGGCGCTTGTTATCATCATTTTCATGCGCAACATCGGCAGAGACAAAAAGATCTTTTAGCTTCTTCAACATATTTACTTAATTCCTATAGCCATTCTCGACAACACGCTGCCGAACTATTAATCAGACTCTGATGAACCCAGCTTCTCAACAACCAGACGACGAAGCTTAACCAACTGGCCGTGAAAAAAATGCGTGGCTCCCAACATAACAATGAACTCTGGCGGCCTAGGCAAATGCTCTGCCCAGCGTTTCACGACATCGACAGCCACCAACTCATCATCCGCCCCATGTATAAGCAACCATCGGGCCGAAGGCTCAGGCTGCGCATCGGCAGCAATCATGCCCACCGCCGGTGCAACGGTAACCAGGTTATCTGCGTTGGTGCGACAAGCGGTCATTGCGGCAACCGTGCCGCCAAACGAGAACCCTGCCAGGCATAAGGCCGCACCTGGAAACTGAGCCTGCAACCAATTAGCCAGCAACACTGCATCATCGATTTCACCAAGCCCCTCAGCGTACTCGCCAGCGCTTTTTCCAACGCCACGAAAGTTAAATCGCAAGGTCGCGATGCCCAGCTCCTGCATTGCACGAGCCAGAGTATAGACAACCTTGTTGTCCATAGTGCCCTGATACAATGGGTGAGGATGACAAATTAAAGCCACCCTAGCACCATAAAAATCTGCGGGAACCTCAAGCAGGCATTCAATGGCGCCAACTGCACCCGGTAACATCAGGCGTTCTTTTCGTTGTGTTATTGACGAGCTCATAATAATTTAGTTTGCTAAGATCCTGTGTCAGGATACCTTGGTCTTTAATGAATACAACACGGAAGCTCACGATGAAACTGCACTCCGAATCATTTGCACACAACGACCCTATGCCCGACCGAACCGGTTTCGGTATCCCGCATCCAGAGAGCCATATGACCTTGGGGCAAAATCTGAACCCGCATCTCATCTGGCGCGAACTGCCGCCCGGCTCTAAAACGCTGGTTCTACTGTGCAATGACCCGGATGTTCCAAGCGTCAAAGACAATATCAATAAGGAAGGCAAGGTAATTCCTGCCGATACGCCACGAACCCATTTCTGTCACTGGATCATGGTCGATATTGCTGCCACCGATGGCGAAATAGCCGAAGGCGCGTGTTCTACTAAAGTCACTGTCGGCGGCAAACGCAACCCATCGGGTCCTGCCGGATCCCTTCAGGGCGTTAACGACTTCACCCGATTTATGGCCGGCAACCCGGATATGAAAGGCGAATACTTCGGTTGGGATGGTGCCTGCCCGCCATGGAATGATGAACTCGTGCACAAATACGATTTCATTTTATACGCCACAGACCTAGAGCATTGTCCCGTCAAGGGCGCCTTCAGCGCCGCCGACGTTGCTGCTGCGATTAGCGGCCATGTATTAGCTGAAGCGCGCCTCTGCGGCACATACACACTAAATCCCGCACTGCGTTAAGCCATCGAGTTACCGAAGCTCCAGCAACTCCACCTCAAACAGTAACGTCGCGTCGGGCGGAATAACACCACCGGCGCCGCGACTTCCGTAGGCCATGTCGGGTGGAATAATAAGTTCACGCTTACCACCAACCCGCATGCCGGGAATGCCGTTATCCCAGCCGCTAATAACCTGACCAGCGCCCAACTTAAACAAAAATGGGTCATTGCGATCTCGCGAACTATCAAACTTGCTGCCACGAAGGTCGGGCGATGTAGGCTCGTAGATCCAACCGGTGTAATGCATCACCGCTGTTTGTCCAGCCTCGGCAACCGGGCCATCACCGGGCGCAATCTCTTTAACGATAAGTTCAGTAACCACCACAGGGCTGCTGCTATTTGACTCACTCACTGAAACATCTCCTTCATTGTTGCTAGCACTCTGACCACATCCGGCGACAAGTCCGGCAAACGCCACGAGGCAACTCAGTTTTATAAAATTTTTCATCGATTCCACCATTAGTCCGCTTCGTCAAAATCGAGCGAAGCTGAGTTTATGCAATAACGCTGGCCGGTAGGCTGAGGGCCATCGCTAAAAACATGCCCGAGATGCGCATGACAGTTGGCGCAAACCACCTCTTCACGCACCATCCCATGGCTGCTGTCCACATTCACCTTTACGCTTTCTGCGGCAACCGGCTGATAGTAGCTAGGCCAGCCACTGCCTGAATCATACTTGCTGTCAGAGGCGAATAACTCAAGACCACAGCACACACAGCGATAAAGTCCCGACAGTTTGTTATCGACATATTCGCCGGTAAACGCCGACTCAGTGCCATGTTCCTGAGTCACGTGATACTGCTCCGGCGTTAACCGCGCCCTTAGTTCTTCCGGCGTTGGTTTAGAACTCATGCTAATGCTCCTGATGCTATTACACGGGGTATAGCTGCAGACTAACATCTGCACATAAAGTTCCGAAACCAGCGCAACGCATCAACTATGCGCTGAGCTCAATCAGCAAACGATTCATCCGCTGAACAAATGCACCCGGATCCGCCAACTGACGACCTTCCGCCAGCGCCGCCTGATCAAACAACAAGTGGCCCAACTCAGAGAAGCCCTCGTCGGCTGATTCACCGCTTAAGCGAATAATTAGCGGATGCTCGGGGTTAACCTCCAGCACCGGCTTGCTCTCCGGAACAGCCTGACCACTCGCAGCCATAATCTTGCGCATCTGCTCACCAATATCGTATTCGCCGAGAACCAAGCAGGCCGGAGAGTCAGTAAGTCGCTGAGTTGCACGCACTTCACTCACCTGATCAGCAAGTACCGCAGAAAGCCGCTCAACCAGGGCCTTATTTTCCTCCTGCAGCTGCTCTGCTGGCTTCAGGTCTTCGCTATCGCCCAGTTCGCTCAACTCCAATGCGCCACGAGTGATGTCGACCAGAGTGTGCTCCTGATATTCGCGCAACTGCCCCATCAGCCATTCATCGATAGGCTCGGCAAGCAACAACACTTCAATACCCTTCTTCCGGAAAATTTCCAGATGCGGGCTGGACTTGGCAGCGCCGAAATTATCGCCAACCACGTAGTAAATTTTCTTTTTGTCGCCCTGAACACGTGAAACATAGTCGTCAAGCGACTGGTCCTGCGTCTCAGAATTGGTATGGGTTGTGCTGAAACGAAGCAGCTTGGCAATCTGCTCACGATTAGCAAAATCTGTCTCTTATACACATCTGACGCTGCCGACGATCTACT
>CAJXQV010000014.1 GCA_913058165.1 uncultured Chromatiales bacterium
TGGGCTCGGAGATGTGTATAAGAGACAGATTCTGCCCTACAAAGGCACGCTGGCGCTCGCGTTAGTGGCGCTGCTGGTTGCGGCTGGCGCTCTATTGGCATTACCAATAGCTGTGCGGGATGTCATCGATCAGGGCTTGGTCAATCAAGATGCAAGCACCATAAATCAGTACTTTATTGTGCTTTTTTTGATGACATGCCTGTTCGGTGTATTTGCGGCTTTGCGGCTCTACTGGGTCACCTGGCTTGGTGAGAGAGTGGTTGCTGATCTGCGAGATAAAGTTTACCGGCAGGTTATTCGGCTTGACCCAGCATTTTTTGAAGTCACGCAAACGGGCGAAGTACTGTCCCGACTCACTACCGATACCACTTTGGTTCAGTCGATAGCAGGTGTGGGTATTTCCATCGCGCTGCGCGGCGCGATTACCCTGGTCGGTGCGCTGATAATGCTGGGCATCACCAGCCCTAAACTGATGGGTTATATCCTGGTTCTGGTGCCACTCGTAGTAGTACCCATTATTGTTATCGGTCGTAAGGTACGACGTCTATCTCGCGACTCTCAGGACAGAGTTGCCGACTCAAGCGGCATGGCTGGCGAAACACTAAATGCCGTGCAAACCATCCAGGCCTTCACGCTGGAAAAAATCCAGAGCGATCGCTTTAGCGGCTATGTCGAAGAGGCCTTTGCTACTGCGGCCAGGCGTATCCGAGTTCGATCAGCAATGACCGGACTAACTATCGTGGCTTTGTTCGGCTCCATTATTCTGGTGCTGTGGATTGGTACTCGCTCGGTACTCACTGGTGAAATTAGCGCAGGTGAACTCGGACAATTTATCCTCTATACCATGTTTGTTGCCACCTCAGGTGCATCGCTGAGTGAGATGTGGGGTGAAGTTCAGCGTGCCGCGGGAGCCATGGAACGACTCCTGGAATTGCTCGGCGCACAGCCCACTATCAAAATTCCGAGTCATCCGGTTGCGCTGCCTGAACAAGGCATCGGTAGCGTCGACTTCGAGGGCGTAAACTTCAGCTACCCATCGCGGCTCGAGCAGCTGGCCATTAGTGATTTCAATATCAGCATTAAGCCGGGCGAAACTGTTGCCTTTGTGGGGCCCTCAGGCGCTGGTAAATCGACCACCTTCCATCTGTTGTTGCGCTTCTATGACCCACTTACAGGTCGCTTAAAAATCGATGGTGTCGATATTGCTGAAGCCGACCCGGTGGCCGTGCGTGGCCGCATCGGTGTGGTACCTCAGGAAACCATAATCTTCGGCACCAGTGCCATGCAGAACATTCGCTATGGCCGGCCTGATGCCACCGATGAAGAGGTCTTTGCTGCTGCCAAAGCTGCTGCTGCACATGAGTTTATAGAACAGATGCCGGAAGGCTATGCCACGTTCTTAGGTGAGCGTGGTATGCGGATCTCTGGTGGTCAGCGGCAACGTATTGCCATTGCGCGAGCGATGCTGAAGAACCCGCCGATACTGCTACTCGACGAAGCCACCAGTGCGCTAGATGCCGAAAGCGAACAGTTGGTTCAGGTTGCTTTAGAACGCCTGATGCAAAATCGCACCACGATTATTATTGCCCACAGACTTGCTACCGTCCTAAAAGCGGACCGCATTGTAGTAATGGACCAGGGCAAGATGGTTGATGCCGGCACTCATACCGAACTGGTAAAGCGCAATCCGCTATACGCCCGACTGGCTGAACTGCAGTTCACTCATCCGGAAGAGACATACACATAAGCTTAAGCTCATACAGCCGACCACCCATGAGATAAACTCGGGTAGCGGGCAAATATCTCTGCCGGTTATAGTCGGGCAATCGACATCAAAAGTAACGCGGGAGCCTCCAATGCCAATCACACGCCGACTGTTTGCCCTACTCACAATCCTGGGGATGCTTTCATGGGCACACCTTGCACCCGTTATTGCTGCTGAATCTGCGGCAATGCCTACCGTACTCATCACAGGCGCCAACCGCGGCATCGGAATTGAATTTGCAAGGCAATACGCAGAACGCGGCTGGATTGTTATTGCATCTTGCCGCAATCCCGATTCAGCTAAAGATCTGCAGGCTCTGCAACGCAATCATGAAAACCTGCAGCTTGTGCAAATTGATCTCGTCGATAGCGCGGGCATCGATCAGTTTGCTCAATCGCTTAATGGCAAACCCATTGATGTATTAATCAACAATGCGGCTCTGCTCGGTGACTTAAAAACTCAGTTGTTTGGTCAGATTGATTACGAGCAGTTCACGCAAATTCTGGCAGTGAACGCTATTGGCACTATGAAGTTATCGGAGTCACTCACTCCCAATATCAGACTGGGCACCCAAAAGAAAATTATTACGCTCGGCAGTTCCGCCGGTTCTATTGCATCGATCAATGGTAATCCGGACCTTTACGCCTACCGGGCCAGCAAAGCGGCATTGCATCTCCTCATGCGCAACCTATCATTTGAACTCGCCGATGACGGTATTGTTGTAGGTATTATTAACCCTGGATTAGTCGATACACGCGGCTTCGCTGAGATGCTGGCCGGAACAAAACCCATACCCCCGGAGTTCCAGCAAATCGTCAATCTACTAAAGGCCGGTGTCATTCAGCTGAGCACGCCTGAAGCCGCTGTTACGGACATGATTGCACTCATCGATGAACTGGCTCCGGAACAGTCCGGCGTGTTTCTCAATGCCGACGGTACTCCCCTGCCCTGGTAAGCATGCACCCGTTCATCTGACTGAACGCCCCTGCATCCGTCGAGGTTGCGCGCATATTTGCTGCGCAAATCCTGCCGATTTCATCGCGTACTTTGCTGAAGCCCTAGGCAAGCAAAAGGCATGCTGTTGATTTAAAACACAATGATGACTGTTACATTTGGCTACAAAGCGTAACCATTCTGAAAGGTTTTCTGCTCATACACCACGTAAAGTTCCAACATCGAAAACAAAGAACATTTGATTTTCATGGCGTTCGGAAAGTGTTTTGGCGCCAATAAGCAGAAAGGAACTGACAAGATGACACCATCAACGACCTATTCAACACGCAACCTTGAACTCCGCGACGAAATCATTCTGCTTTTGATTGCTAGCCTGATTCCGCTAACCACGCTGAGCTCAATGGTATTTTAATTCCTGCTGTGCACAACGGTCTTATTACAACCAGCAGTAAATCCAAGTAACTCAGAAGAAATTAGCAGTGAGATTGTAATCAGCTTTATTAATTTTGGCATTTAAGCTTACTCAATGAACAGTCAAGTTTTACTCTCCAGCTTGGGTCGCTGTTAAGTCTTCCGTTAAGCCTTTTCAGGCTAGTCCCCCCCCAACAGCCGCTCCCCCACGTTTCTCCCCGGCTGACGAACGCTAAGATTGACAGTGATCCGAGCTGGATCTTAAAAAAGAGACAGTTAATTTAGTCTCATCAGAGAGCGCCTAAATGGTGCTTTTTTTTGGCCGCAGCACAAGAACAACAACGCAAAGCCCGCAGCCCTCCCACAAGCATTCCCGCCGCCAGCTGATGCGAGGCATAATGGAACACATTCAGGCTTTCTTCGGATTCAGGGCTATATGATGAAAACCACTTTTAATGCGGGGCTTTTGCAACTGTCCATTGTTCTGGCAATGGCAGCCCTGGTGGCCTGTGATACGCAACCCCTGCCCGAAGCTCCGCCGCCACCGCAACTCGAAGCAGAGACAACACTACCCAACAACCGGCTAGAGATATTTGCTTACAAATGCCTGATCAATGGCTATGTTGTGGCTGATTTCAGCCAATCAGCTGAAAGCATAGCGCTGTTTCTACCCAAAGAATCTCTCCAGCTCGCAAAACAGGTCTCGGCATCAGGTGTGAGATACAGCAATGGCAAGGTAACATTCTTCAGCAAAGGCAGCGAAGCCTTCATTGAAGCTAAAGACAGCAAAGATCACTGTATCGAAGACCGGCAGGCATCAGTACTAGAGGATGCTAAATTGCGTGGCGTTGATTATAGAGCCCGTGGTAATGAGCCCGGATGGGTGCTGGAAATATCAGGCAGCAACATGATGTTTATCGCCGGTTACGGGCAAAGCGCCTACAGCTTTGCGATCTCTGGCCACGCTCTAAACCGGGAAACACGCACCGTCACTTATACCAGCAGCACCCCGAATGACACTATCAGCGCACGTATTCTAGGCAAAACCTGCAGCAATGGCGTGAACGCTAAACGCTTTGAAACCGCAGTAGAGATCGAATTCAACGGCATGCTGTACAAGGGTTGTGGACAAGGCCTGCGCTAGCTTACCCGCGCCTTAATCAACAAAACTGGCAACAGGGTTAAATTAGCAACAAGCGCCAGAATCATCGCTACCCCGGTGAACAAGCCGAAATAAATTGTCGGAATAAAATCTGAAATAGCCAGAATCGAAAACCCGGAAGTAATAATCAAGGACGTATAGTAGATCGCACGTCCAATACTTAAGTGACTGCGCTCCATAGCCTCGATGGGGTCGCCATCAATAGCAACTTCTTCTCTGAAGCGATGAACGTAATGAATTGAATCATCAACCCCTATGCCAATAGTAATTGCGGCGATAGTGATCGTCATGATATCTAAAGACAAGCCCAGCCAACCCATCAACCCCAGCACAGAAGTTGCAGCAACAATGCTTGGAACTGTCGCTACAAAGGCAACAGTGAGCGAGCGGAATAGCACAAGGTACATAAACAGGATGGCCAGAAAAACCACACCAATTGTCATTATCTGTGACTTAAACAGACTCTGTAATACGTTGTTATACAAAACCAACATGCCGGTGACATGAACCTGCTCAGGTTCAAACCCCATATCGTCAATCAGATGAGTGCGGATGCCATCAAGTAATTCTCCGCGCCGCAAATCGGGGTTAGCTTCGTAAACCCGAACAGAAAACCGCATCTGATTGCCATCATCTGACATATAGGGATGAATCAGAGCTTCCTTGATCGCCTCGGGCAACTGCTTGTACAGTATCGACAGAGAGAAAGTTCCGGGCATTTTGCCGTTGTTCAATGTCTCCAATGCATCAAGCGCTGTCGCCATCGACAAGACCTTCCCGGTCTCGGGCAGTGAATCCAGATAGTTATGAACATCTCGGACAACCTGCAACTGATAACTGTTATACCAATAGCTGGTAGCTCCCAGATCGACTGCGGTGGTTACTGAGTTAGCAGAGTCGGTAGAACCAAAATCATCATCACCAAACGGATCATCGCCAAATGCCTGGTTGCCAAACTCATCGTCATCAAACCCCGCTGCATCGGCATTAGCTGCTATTACAGGGGGCTCGTAGAATGCAGGATCGGCATCGAGGACAACATCAAATGGCATAGTGCCGCCGAGCTCACTATCTATCTTAGCCAGCCCCTGATAAATCTCGGTTGATTTGGCAAAGTAATCCAAAAAGCGATTCTCAACTTGTAACCTACTGATGCCGATGATGCTCAGCACTGCTGCAAGGAAGAACAGGCTGAGAATAACGCCCGGCGCTACTCTCACCCAACGAGCCAGTTGCGCAGTAACGGCCGTTGTAATGTGATCGCCATGTGCCGGCATAACAGGGCGCATAAATATAAGCATCACAGGAAATAACAAAAATGACACCACAAACACTGTCGCCATGCCGATGACCATCATCCAGCCAAAATCAATTACCGGGCGAATACCGCTCACTAACAATGACGCAAAACCAACCATCGTAGTAAGCACGGTGTAGAAACATGGCTCAAGTTTGTCGATAAGGGTATTGCGCAGCAACCAATGCTGGGTGGCCTGAGGGTTACGGCGTTGGAGTTCTCGATAGCGCACAATCAGATGCACGGTGAGTGAGAGGCTGAAAATAACGACCAGCGCAATAAAATTGGATGAAACGACCGTAACGCGCCACTGCATCAGCCCGAGTACGCCGGCAACCACCAGCGCAGACAGGAGGCAGCAAGTCATCGATACAAAAACCCAGCGGGCCTGCCGGAAAATATAGGTCAGCAGAACAATGAGAAACACCAAAATGCCCGCACCGAAAACCACCACATCGGTTTTAATTAACGCGATCATGTCCGCCACAATAATGGGCACCCCGCCCAGCCGCAGCTCGGCACGGTCACTATACTGGCGGAGGATGTCACGAATCAGCTCGATTGATTCAGCCTCATTAGCCTTGGCTATAATATTGATTTGTTGAATTTGATCTGAAAGCACTGAAATTGTCTTGGATTCAGCCGCATCGAGATCAGTAGTCATGCGCTTCTCACGCAGGACATCACGCTCGAGCAGCAGAGCCGCCCGCTGAGGGTTCTGCACAAAGCTCACCAGCAATGCGGTAGTTGTGCCATCCCTACTCATAATCAGTTCGCGGTACAAACTGCTTTCGGTTAGCTCGGTGCGGGCCAGCGTCAGATCTGTGGAGTCGCTGAGCAACGTCGGCACGTCATATTGGAGCTGTGCCAAGGTAACTCTCGGACTATTAATTAGCGGGACATCCAGCATCGTTACAACGCTATCGATGCTGGACACGGCCACTAACTCATCGCGGAGGCTTTGCAGATCGCGCAAGGCCTCAGGTGCAAACAAATCAGGGACTGTATAGGTAATAACCAGATAGCTCATAGAGCCATAGCGGGCGGCTATGCCGCGGTAGTAGCGCAGCTCAGCATCATCTTCCAACAACAGCGAATCGGCCGAAGCATCAAGATCGATATCCGGTGCAAAAGATATAATGTACGCGCCAAGAACAGCCACGATCGCAAGAACCCATAACGGCTTGGTCAGGATCAAACGATCAAGTAGGGTGGCGAAAATCGAGCGCATGCGATGTTGTTTTATTCCTGAAGTAAACGGTTGTTTCGATGGTGGTGGTGAAGGCACTGAAATGAGTGTCTATTCTGCCTGTAAAACCCGAACAGTTAAAATGTAAGCCCCACTCAGGGCCGCGAGCCCCGAACCCACTAGCCTTGCTCGCAGGCCACCTGATAGCCGGGCCAGCAGATTTCATCCAGCCTCAGCGTTAAAGCCGACACGCCATTGTTCAACGACAAGGTGGTCAAACGAACAGACTGCTGATTATACTTCTTCGCAACTGATTCCAGAAAAGCATCCGGGTACGACACAGCCGCGCCATCGACCTCAACGATACGATCTCTAGCGATTAGTTCAAGACTGGATTCAGCAGAACCCGAAACATAATCGAGCGTGCAGCCATGGCCACAATCAACATCGCCATGCCGCTAAAAAACAGGCTTTTATACCTGAAACGTTACTCCCGATTTATATATCGAGAGTTCTACCGAACTGCTTAGCGTATTCAGCAACAATGTCTGAACGCGTAAAGTGATGGTTCTGCGTACCCAAACTGGCCACCTTAATTGCACCTAGCAAAGCAGCCAGCCGTCCGGTTGAGGCCCAATCGAGGTCATTCATCAAACCAAACAACAAGCCTGCACGATAAGCATCGCCGCAGCCTGTAGGGTCTTTGATAGCTTCGGGAGTCGCAGCCGGAATGTCGAGACGCTCGCCGCCCGCATAAATATAAGAACCTTCAGCACCACGGGTAACAATCAATGCCTCGAGATGACCGGCAATTTCTTCAGCGCTCCAACCGGTGCGTTCCTGCAGCATCTGACTTTCATAATCGTTCACTGCAACCCAGGTAGCCTGATCAATGAATGCCCGCAGGTCATTGCCATCAAACATCGGCATACCCTGGCCAGGATCAAAGATAAACGGAATCTTCGCAGCGGCAAACTGCCCTGCATGTTCAATCATGCCCTGGCGACCATCCGGAGAAACCATACCGAGGGTAATACCGCTATCCGCTGTAACTTTATTAATGTGCGACTCATTCATCGCACCGGGGTGAAACGCGGTGATCTGATTATCGTCGAGGTCAGTCGTAATATAGGCCTGAGCGGTAAACTCGCTATCAATTTCGGTGATATACCGGGTATCAATTTCCTGCTCAGCAAGCCAATGCTTGTAGTTACCAAAATCGCCGCCAACAGTTGCCATTGCATAACCGTCTCCACCCAGCAACCTCAGATTGTAAGCAACGTTACCTGCACAACCACCGAACTCTTTACGCATGGTCGGCACCAGAAACGAGACGTTCAGAATGTGAATTTGATCGGGCAGGATATGATCCTTGAAACGATCTTCAAAAACCATAATGTTGTCGTATGCCATAGAACCGCAGATCAGTGCTGACATGTTGTCATGTCCCCTTTATGTCAATATTAATTGGGTAACTGCTGAATAAATTAATCGCTCAGCAGTCGTGGGTTTTGCTGATAGCCTCTGCGGCCATCAGCTTTATAAAAAGGCTATATCGCCTGCTCACCAGGTGGCTGCCAAACGAGATCCGGATGTTTAGCCGCACGCACATCATCAAGACGCCGCACAGGCATCGTCAGCGGCGCGGCTTTTAATGCATCAGGGTCACTGTAAGCCTTATCGCGAATGGCGATCATCGCTTCAATAAAACCATCCAACTCCTGGATTGATTCCGTCTCAGTTGGCTCAATCAGCAAACATTCTGGCACCAATAACGGGAAATACGTAGTTGGTGCGTGAATACCATAGTCCAGTAAGGCCTTGGCAAAGTCCATGGCGCTAATACCCGTTTCACGAGTGATTTTCTTTACCGAAATAATAAATTCGTGGCTTGCACGCCGTTCCGAGAACGCAATAGTGAAGCCAGCCTCGCGCAGGCAAACCATAATGTAATTGGCATTCAGCACAGCGTATTCCGATACTCTGCGCATACCTTCGCCACCCAGCATCCGCATGTAGATATAGGCTCGCAACAAAACGCCTACGTTGCCCATAAATGCAGACAAACGACCAATGCTATCGGGGCAATCCTTTTCTGCAGCCCAGCTATAGCCAGAAGCGGTTTTAATGACCAGAGGAATAGGCAAGTAGGGGCGCAGACGTTCGCCCACACCCACAGCGCCAGAGCCCGGGCCACCACCACCATGCGGTGTAGAAAATGTTTTATGCAGGTTCAGATGGACCACATCGAAGCCCATTGCGCCCGGCGAAGTTCGCCCAAGAATGGCGTTAAGGTTTGCGCCATCATAATAAAGCAGGCCACCGGCGGCATGAACGATGCTGGCAATCTCCTCAATCTGTCGTTCAAAAACACCGAGGGTCGATGGGTTGGTCAGCATAATGCCGGCAGTTTTTGGTCCGACGGCTGCCTTCAATGCATCAACATCCAGATCACCATCGGCACGGGTGGGTATTTCAACCACCTTGCAACCGCACATCGTGGCCGTTGCCGGGTTTGTGCCATGCGCCGCATCAGGCACGATAATCTCATTGCGCTCATGATCATTGCGCGTCTTATGATAAGCCTGAATCATGGCAACGCCGGCCAATTCGCCCTGTGCGCCTGCCATAGGTGTTAGCGAAACGCCTGACATGCCAGTGGCCTGCTGCAGCATCTCCTGAAGCTCATACAAACACTCCAGCGTGCCCTGTGAAAACTGATCCGGTGCTAAGGGATGACGTCCCAACAACTCGGGCAACATCGCCAGCGAATTACACGCCTTAGGGTTGTACTTCATGGTGCATGAACCCAGCGGGTAAAAATGGGTATCAATAGAGAAGTTCAGCTGTGAAAGACGAGTGTAATGACGCACCACCTGCAGTTCTGACACCGCCGGTAAGGCAGGCTTGCTCTTGCGCAAAAATTGCTCAGGCAAATCAGAGGCCTCAGGGGCTTTAACAGTAAAGCTGCGACCGCCACTTGCGTGGTATTCAAAAATGAGTGGCTCAACCATGTTGACGCACCTCTTCGGTTGTAAACACCGCCGTCATTGCGGCGACGTACTGCTCAATATGTTTCGGTGTACGGTTTTCCGTAGCGCATACCAGCAACGCATTGCCCAACTCAGGGTAAAACTCGGTTAGATCCACACCACCAAGAATTCCGGTTGCGGCCAATGCATCAAGCACTGGCGCTACCGGACGATCGAGCAATAACACAGCCTCATGAAACACCGGCGAGGTGAATGCGCGGGAAATGCCGTGGATGGCACACAGGCCTTCAATCAGTTGGCGAGTATTCTCATGACTGGCCAGGGCAACACGCCGCAGGCCTTCATTACCAAGCAGAGCCATGTAAATGGTTGATGCCGTAACCATCAAGCCCTGATTGGTACAAATATTGGAAGTCGCACGTGAGCGACGAATATGTTGTTCGCGCGCCTGCAGGGTAAGTGTAAAGCCTGGCTTGCCGTCAACATCAACCGTGCGACCAACAATACGACCCGGCATCTGCCGGACTATGTTCTTCCTGCAAACCATGTAGCCATAAAACGGGCCACCGGATGACATAGGCACACCCAAAGGCTGCCCCTCACCGCAGGCCACATCAGCACCCGCTTCCCCCCACTCCCCGGGAGGCGTTAGAACCGATAGCGCAAGCGGGTTTGCCACAGCAATGACTAACGCAGCTTCGGCATGCGCCCAATTGGTCAGCGCATCAACCTGCTCAAGCGAACCAAAGAAGTTGGGCTGTTGAATGACCACTGCGGCAAAATCCTGCCCCGCGTGCTCAGCCAACGCTGCAACATCAGTAACACCGTCAAGCATCGGCAAATCGACCAACTCAATGTTCTGACCTCTGACAATATTAAATGCCACTTCGCGGTAGTAAGGATGCACCGTGCGCGGCACCAATATTTTGCGTGACGTTGACTTCCGGTTGGCACGTACGGCCATCAGACAGGCTTCCGCAAATGCGGTGGCACCGTCATACAACGAGGCGTTAGAAATATCGAGACCGGTTAACGATGCCATCATCGTTTGATACTCGTAGATAACCTGCAAAGTCCCCTGACTGGCTTCAGCCTGATAAGGGGTATATGCGCTATAAAATTCGCCGCGAGTGGTCAATTGCCACACCGCTGCAGGTACAAAGTGATCATAAGCACCCGCGCCCATAAAACAGACCGGACGACCGTCGGTATCGGCTCGCTCATGCATAAGCGAACTAATTTCCGACTCGCTCAAGCCTTCAGGAGCACCGGGTATCGCCTGCATCGTAAGGTTCGCAGGGATCTCATCAAAAAGATCATCCAATGTCTCTGCGCCGATGCGTTCAAGCATCGCGGACAGGTCACCGGAAGTATGGGGAATAAATGGCATTAATTTTCTACCTGAACAGTGGACATCGCGCTGTGAGAACAATATACATCAGTCATTATTATTGGATTTAATCTTCGAGACCCGACAGGTACTCTTCGTAAGCGATGGTGTCCATCAGCGACTCAAGCGCATCTTCGCTTTTAGGTGCAATACGGAACAACCATCCGCCTTCGTGCGGGTTTGTATTAACTAACTCAGGCTCATCAGCCAGATTGCTGTTTACATCCGTTATTAACCCGCCCAACGGGCAATAGACATCGCTAGCGGCCTTTACTGATTCAACCACGGCGCAGGCATCGCCTTTATTGAACACCTGACCCTCTTCAGGAAGCTCAACAAATACCAACTCACCTAACGCACCTTGCGCATGATCAGTAATACCGACTGTAATTAAGCCATCTTCTTCAACACGCAGCCATTCGTGGTCTTCCGTGTATTTGAGATCTTCAGGTATCTCAGACATCGTTCTTCTCTCCGGGTTGTATACCAATTTTTATTAAACTAACCGGTCGGGCCGGCTATGTAATTATTTGAATTTTTCCGTTCCGTACGAACGGTGGTTTCACAATACTTGCATCAATGTGCTTACCGCGAATCTCGACCTGACAATCTGCGCCGGCACCGATAGGAACCCGCGCCAGAGCGATCGAGCACTCCATGCTCGGTGAAAAACCGCCACTGGTAATCACACCATCACCAGCGGGGGTAGTTACACGCTGATCGTGGCGCATAATACCGCGTCCACGCAGTATTAAACCGACAAACTTTTCGCCAATGCCCGCCTCGCGCTGGGCTTCCAGCGCTGCTCGCCCGATAAAGTTACGGTCAGCAGGCGCCCACGCCACCGTCCAGCCCAAACCACTCACCAGCGGTGATACGGAAGCGTTCATATCCTGACCATAAAGATTCATGGCGGCCTCAAGGCGCAGCGTATCACCTGTCTCTTATACACATCTCCGAGCCCACGAGACAAGAGGCAATCTCG
>CAJXQV010000015.1 GCA_913058165.1 uncultured Chromatiales bacterium
GGCTCGGAGATGTGTATAAGAGACAGGCGGAGTGCCGCTGATTGCACCGGGCGTTTACGATGCGTTGACTGCGTTAATGGTTGAGCAGGCAGGTTTTCGCTGTGCTTATGTGAGCGGGGCAAGCGTGTCATTTACCAAGCTGGGCCGACCTGACCTTGGTTTGACCACAATGAATGAAGTGAGCGATAGCATTGCCAGAATGCGGGAGCGCGTTGATATTCCCTTGGTGGTTGATGCTGATACCGGTTTCGGCAATGCGCTGAATGTGCAGCGCACGGTTAAGCTGTTTGAACGGATGGGGGCTAGTGCGATTCAGTTAGAAGATCAAACCTTGCCGAAGCGTTGCGGGCATTTGGCCGGCAAAACGCTGGTTAGCGTTGAAGAGATGACCGGCAAGTTGAAAGCCGCGCTTGATGCAAGGCTTGATGCCGACACCATGATTATTGCCCGCACCGATGCAGTCGCGGTCGAGGGTTTTGATGCGGCACTGGATCGAGCTGAGGCCTATGCAGATGCCGGAGCAGACATGCTGTTTGTTGAGGCGCCGCGTGACGAGGCGCAGTTGCGTAAAGTGAGCGAGCGTTTATCCGGCAAAGTGCCGTTGCTGGTGAATATGGTCGAGGGCGGTCGCACTCCGTTAATACCTGCTGCTCGCTTGGGCGAACTGGGCTTTAGTCTGGTTATTTACCCTGGCGCGATGGTTCGGGTTATTACCAAGGCCGCTCAGGGTTATCTAAATGTGCTAAAGACGGATGGCACTACGGCGAATATGCTCGACGATATGCTCGACTTTAGTCAGGTTATGGAGCTCGTTGGTTTAAGCAGCATGGTGGCCGATGGTCAGGCTTATACCGGCGACTTAAAGAGTGCTACCGATCACGCTGACGACCATTCTCAAAGCTGATATTGCAGCGACATCTGATGTTGAATTTAAAGCTTTTTATGTACGGGGATCACGATGAGTGACCAGCAGGTTTCCGGTCCGTTGACCGACGAACAAATTAAATTTTTCCGTGAGCAGGGCTATGTCGTCGTGCCGGAGTTGTTCAGCAAAAGTGAGATAGGGCCTGTTACTCAATGGGTTGAAGAAGTCGAAGCCTGGCCCGAAACTGCCGGCAAATGGATGATGTACTTTGAGCAGACTGAAGATAAGCAGCGTCTGTTAAATCGAATTGAGAATATGCTGCCTTATCATAAGCGGTTTAATGCGTTGGCAGCGGGCGAAAAAATGCAGGGCGCTTGCGGTCAGTTATTCGGTGAGCCCGCGACACTGTTTAAAGACAAGATTAATTTTAAAAAACCGGGTGGGGGCGGGTTTGAATCTCATCAGGATGTGCAGGCCGGTTGGGCAAAGTATGCTGATCTGCATATCACCGTATTGATCAACATTGATAAGACCACCATTGAGAATGGCTGCCTGGAAATGGCCGGCGGGTTTCATAATCGTGGTTTGTTGGGTGATGAATGGACGCCGCTTGATGACGCTAATATGGGTGAGTTGAAGTATGAAAAAATCGAAGCCGAGCCGGGCGATGCTGTCTTCTTTGATTCATACGCACCGCATCGTTCAGAGCCCAATCGCAGCAACAGTCCGCGCAGAGTTCTGTATTACACCTACAACGCCGCGTCTGCAGGCGATCACATCGCTCAGTATTACGCCGATAAACGCCTGAGTTATCCGCCGGATATCGAGCGCGATGACGATAAAGAATACGTCTATCGAGTTTAGTGCTGCTTGGTGGCTGTAGTTGGCCTTTGACTCCGGTAAACTGTCGCGATGAAAAGAACTACTCAATTTAAGCAGTTACTGCAGTCCTCCGAGCTCGATTTTTTGCTTGAAGCCCACAACGGTGTCAGTGCCAAAATCGGCGAAGAGGCCGGTTTTAAGGCGCTATGGGCCGGTGGGCTCTGTATGTCAGCCCAGTACGGTGTGCGTGATAGCAACGAGGCGAGCTGGACTCAGGTGCTTGAAATGCTTGAGTTTATGGCTGATGCCACAAGTATTCCTATTTTGCTCGACGGCGATACAGGTTATGGCAACTTCAATAATGTGCGTCGTCTGGTGCATAAGCTTGAGCAGCGCAATATTGCCGCGGTTTGCATCGAAGACAAGATGTACCCGAAGACCAACAGTTTTATCAATGGTGAGAAGCAGCAGCTTGCCGAGATCGATGAGTTTTGCAGTCGCATTAAAGCGGGCAAAGACGCACAGAAGGATGATGATTTCTGCATCATCACGCGGGTTGAAGCATTCATTGCGGGCTGGGGTCTACGCGAAGCGATGAAGCGCGCTGAGGCTTATCACGAAGCAGGTTCTGACGGCATTCTTATTCACAGTGCGTTGCGCGATCCCAGCGAAATTCTGGCCTTTAAGAAAGAGTGGGCAGACCGTTCACCCGTAATTATTGTACCGACTAAGTACTATGCGACTCCCACCGACGTGTTCCGTGAAGCCGGTTTCTCTATGGCTATTTGGGCGAACCATATGCTGCGTGCAGCGATTGTGGCGTATCAGGAAACTGCAGTCGCACTTATGGAGCATCAGACTCTGGTTGCTATTGAAGACAAGGTTGTTCCTGTTAAGGAGATTTTCCGCTTACAGGGGGCATCTGAATTGCAGGAAGCTGAGGAGCGCTATCTGCCAAAAACCGGTGAACAGGCCAAAGCGATTGTGCTGGCTGCATCCCGCGGCTCTGCATTGGGAGACCTGACGGCCGATAAGCCCAAAGCAATGGTCGATATTCAGGGGCAGCCATTGTTGAGCCATATCGTTTCGGCTTATCACGGCGCCGGTATTAAAAGTATTTCAGTGGTTCGTGGGTATCTGGCTGACAAAATTGATTTGCAGTCTATTAGCTATGTCGACAACACCGATTATGCCGATACCGGAGAACTGGTTTCGCTCGATAAAGCGCTACAGGCTGATGCCGATATTAAGGGCAACCTGTTCGTTTCTTTTGGTGACGTGCTGTTTAAGCGGCATATTCTCGATCAGCTTGCAGAGCCGGAGGAAGACTTTGTAGTCGCTGTAGATACCAACTGGCAGGAGTCAGGAAATCGCGGGCGGGCTGCAGACTATGTGAGCTGCTCCGAACCCTATTCACGTCAGGTGTTTAACCATAGGGTGTTGCTCACGGACTCAAACGAGTCGATGGACGAGGCAGCCATCAACGGTGAGTGGACTGGGCTGATTCGAGTATCGAAGCCGGCATTGCCAGGCTTCAGAGCCAAGGTGGCGGCATTAGCCGCGCAGCCTGATATGCGTAAAGCCAAGTTGCATCATTTGTTGGCAGCGCTAGCGGCTGATGGCGAGAGCATTCGTGTGGTGTATACCACGGGGCATTGGCTCGACATCGATAGTCTCGAAGATTTGGTCGCGGCCGGAAGTTTTTCTTAGTATCGGTCGCTTGGCTTCGGCCCCCATGGCAAGCGTGCAGGCTGTGTTATGAGCAGAAATTATGATTAAAGCGCAAAGCTTTATTGAAGCAGCCCGTGATCTGGGTTTTAGTTTATACACGGGTGTTCCTTGCTCGTATCTAAAGCCCTTTATTAATTACGTCATCGACTCGAAAGACTTACGCTATGTTGGTGCAGCGAACGAAGGTGATGCTGTTGCGATTGGTGCAGGCGCCCAGCTGGGCGGTCAGCGCAGTGTTGTCATGTTCCAGAACTCGGGTCTTGGCAATGCGGTGAGCCCGTTAACCTCATTAACGTTTACCTTCGAATTGCCGGTGTTGTTAATTCCCACGTTGCGTGGCGAACCCGGTGGTGCACCGGATGAGCCCCAGCATGAATTGATGGGGCAGATCACCACTGAGTTTCTTGAGCTAATGCGGATTGCCTGGGAGTTTTTTCCCACCGAGGATGAGCAAATTCGTCCGGCACTGGACCGAGCATTGACCTACATGAATGAAACTCAGCGCCCTTATGCATTAGTAATGCGTAAGGGCAGTGTTGATTCTGTGAAGCTGCAGTCTGCGCCAAGCCTCCGTGCCCTAACCGGGCCGGTAGTTAGTCCTGCAACGCCTGTTGCCAGCCGGACCGCAGCGCTGCGGGCTGTGCAAGCAGCAGCGGGCCCGCAAGATATTGTTATTGCCACCACCGGCTATACCGGCCGTGAGTTGTTTGCCCTTGATGACCGCGATAACCAGCTTTATATGGTGGGCTCTATGGGTTGTGCCAGTACTCTCGGGCTTGGGCTTGCCATTGCACAGCCTCACCGTAGGGTGTTCGTGGTTGATGGTGACGGTGCTATGTTAATGCGCATGGGCGCAATGGCAACGGTGGGTTACGAACGACCGGCAAACCTCACTCATGTGCTACTGGATAACGGTTTGCATGAGTCTACCGGCGGTCAGGCAACTGTTGCCGGGTCTGTCGACTTTTGTGGCATTGCACGCAGTTGTGGCTATGAGCACATTGAAAGTATTGGCGAACCCGATGATTTGCAGTCGGGTCTCGTTACCGCTCCTGATGGGGTGGCATTTTTTCATGTTCCGACATTGCCGGGTATTCCGGAAGATTTACCACGTCCTGATGTAACCCCGAAGGAAGTTTCACGACGTTTGCAGAACTTTATTGCTGGCAACTAACCGTATACGTCAGCTTGGCTGTATGAGTTTTTGAGGAATCTATGTTGAGACAGGTATTGCTGAATCCCGGGCCAGTCACTTTGAGTGACGGCGTTCGTGCGGCCCTAACCCGCGGCGACTGGTGTCACCGCGAACCTGAGTTTGCGGAGCTAATGCAGAGCATCAACCGGCGTTTAGCTTATGTGTATTCCGATGCGGCAGACGATTTTGAAGCGGCTACGCTAACGGGTTCGGGAACTTCGGCGGTTGAAGGCATGCTGCAGAGTTTTGCACCTTGTGATGCCAAGACTCTGGTGGTGTCGAATGGCGTGTACGGCGAACGTATGGCGGCCATGCTGAAAGTGCAAGGCAAGCCCTTTATGTCTACCGAGGGCGAATGGTTGAAGGCCATCGACCTGAATAAGGTCACCGCTTTGCTCGATGCCAACCCGGACATCACGACAGTAGTTACCGTTCATCACGAGACCACCACTGGTCGCCTAAATAATTTAAACGAGCTTGGCGGGCTTTGTAAAACGCGCGGTCTCGATTTGTTGCTCGATGCGGTGAGCAGTTTTGGCGCCGAGCGCATCGGTTTTGATGAATGGAACGTGGCAGCTGTTGCCGCAACTGCCAACAAGTGCCTGCATGCTGTTCCCGCTTTGTCCTTCGTATTGGCGCGGAAGTCTGTTTGGTCGCGTGAATCGCAGGCCTGCAGTGTGTATCTGGATCTGGTCAACTATCATAAGGCCCAGCATGCGAGCGGGTTTTCTCCGTTTACCCCATCGGTACAACCGGCTTTCGCTCTTGATGTGGCACTTGATGAATTGCAGCAGCATGGCGGTTGGGAGCGACGCGGTGCCAGCTATCGCAGTCGTGCAGCGCGCATTGCAGAAACGCTGGATGGTTTGGGTGTTAAAACACTGTTGCCGCGCGAGGAGTATTCGGCGGTGCTGTGGACGTGGTTGCTGCCGGAAGGTTGGAGCTACGAGCGCTTGCATGATGTATTGAAAGCGGAAGGTATTGTGATTTATGCGGGGCAGGGCGATCTGGCCTCGAGCGTATTCCGCATTGCGCATATGGGTGATATCGATGGCGACATTGAACATGTGTGCGATATTTTAAAGAGGTGTTTTGCATGAAGCCTGATGCTGCGGTAATTCTCGCCGCTGGCTTGGGGACGCGTTTACGCGATTCGCATTCGGGCCTCCCTAAGGGGTTTCTGCGCCTCGGCGATACACCAATTGTGCTCGAGTCAATTAACCGGCTGCGCCTGGCAGGTGTGCAGAAAATTATTATTGTCACTGGTCATCTCTCAGAATTTTATGAAGAGTTGGCTGCCGGCGATGCTGATATTTCGACCGTCCACAATCCTCAGTACGCAGAGTCGGGCAGTATGTACTCGCTGTGGTGTGCCCGCGACCGGGTTAACGGCAGTTTTCTGTTATTGGAATCTGATCTGATCTATGAACAGCGCGCATTGGATGTGTTGCTGGCTGGTCCCGCCGAGGCCATTCTGTTATCGGGCACTACCTTGGCTGGAGACGAGGTTTATGTGGAGACCGAGGGCGAGGGCAGTAATAGCCGTTTATACGCGATGTCGAAGGATGCCAGTGCATTGGGGGCTGATCCTGCCGGGGAACTGGTTGGTATCAGTCTGATTTCGCCTGAGTTATTCCGCTATATGCTCGAGTATACCGAGACGGAGCTTCGCCAGGAGAATCTGAAGCTTGATTATGAAACCGATGCGCTGGTGCATGCTGGCCGGCAGATGCCGGTTGCCTGCCCTGTTGTTGTGGATCTGATCTGGAGTGAGATTGATGACTCGACTCATTTGGAGCGGGCGCGTCAGAGCATCTATCCGCAGTTGCAGGCAAAGTCTGCTTAGTAGAGCCTGATCTTTATAAATGCGGGTTGCCGGCACCAAGAATGCTGACAAATGACCAGAGTGCTGCGGTAATATTAAGGCTTCGGTTTAAGCCTTGGCGGTAAATGTATCGTTGATAACACCATTAATATGAGAGCTATGAAAAAATTAACCACACCTTCCCATGCAGCGTTACGGCGCGATATTTGTGTTGTTGTGCTGGTCAGTGCCGCTGGATTCTCAGCGCCGTCCTTCGCGTATCTCGATCCAAGCACGGGTGGCATGATTCTCTCGGCCATATTGGGCTTGATAGCAACCATTGGGCTGATGGTAAAAACCTATTGGTATAAGCTAAAGAACATGTTCAGCGGCAGCAAAACCGCTCAGACATCGGCCTCTGCCAGCACCGCAGATGACAGCAATAAGGCGGATAATTCAGACTGACTTAGCCCTGCGCAGCACCTAAAGACTGGCGTTTGCGTCTATGCAGACTACAATCCACTTGTCAGAGGCCTGACAGGTGGATTTTTTGTATCCGTCGTCAGCCTATCGTTGCTGGATTAGCAGCGGGTTCAGTTCGGAGCGGTATTCGATGTTTGAGGGTTTTAAATACTGGCAAGCAATGCGGGCGTTTAAGCAGATTCCGCGTGAGCAGCGCCGTATCGTAATCTACGCAGAAAGTGGTCAGGACTGGCATCACTTCAAACCAGTGGTCGATCATTTAACCGGCGAACTTAATGAACCCGTTATTTACATCACATCAAAGGCGGATGATCTGGCTCTGACCTTGAATAATCCAAACCTCCGGGCATTTAATGTGGGTGAGGGTGCAATTCGTACCGCGTTTTTTCAGTGGCTGGACGCTGATGTCATGGTGATGACCATGGTCGATCTGCACAACCTACAGCTAAAGCGTTCGATTAACCCGGTGTATTACGCATTCATGTTCCACTCGTTAATCAGCACGCATATGGCCGATCATGCTGATACCTACGATCACTACGATGCCATTTTGTGCGCAGGCCCGCATCATATAAAAGAAGTCCGTAAGCGTGAATCTCTGCATGAGTTACCGGCAAAAGATTTGTTCAAGCATGGCTATCATCGGGTTGAGCAACTGATGGAGCAGCGGCGTGATCCGCCGCCTTATGACGGGGGCAATATCCATGTGCTGTTGGCGCCATCATGGGGCGATGACACCATCCTTAATATTTGCGGCGTGGAGATTACCGGTCTGTTATTGGATGCCGGTTTCCGGGTGACACTGCGGCCGCACTTCCAAACCCGTTGGATCACTCCGGAGGCGATCGACCGGGTGCTGGCAAAGTACGGCGAGCATCCGCAGTTTTCGTTGCAGGAACAACTGGGTGAAAACGACACATTGTTCGATTCGCACATTATGATTACCGACTGGTCTGGCGCCGGAATGGACTACGCATTGGGGCTGGAGAAGCCTGTGTTGTATATCGATGTACCCATAAAGGCGCGCAACGACATCTGGCCTGAACTGGAGCTTGAGCCATTTGAGTCATATATCCGCGACAAGATAGGCACAATTTTGCCGACTGCGGAATTGGATCGTATTGATACTGTGATTCGTGACCTGGTGGCACAGCCGGCCACATTTCGCGATAACGTCCGGCAGATCCGTCACGATTGGGTGTTTAACGTCGGGCACAGCTCCGAGGCTGCGGCCATCGCAATACAACAGATGCTGGTTCATGCGGCAGAAAAGCGCGCATTAGCGAATAAGCCGGTTTAATTTAAACGCCTCCCATTACTCTGGGTGGCTCGAAAAGAATGGGTAGACCAACTATGACAGACCAACCCGCGCCATTGCCCGAGAGCGTCCCGCGTCGCACTCTATTGCGTTGGGTGGGTTGGTTTGGTGTTGTGAATGGCGCCATTCTGACCCTGGTTGGTTTGCGTTACCTGATGGCTGCTGTATTGCCCGACAGCGGTTTAGCTTGGGTCTATATGGGCCTGGTATCAGTCAGTCAGTTTGCTCTGTTGAGTACCTTGCCGATATTTTTGGTGACACTGCCGCTGGTGTTGCTGCTGCCGCGGCGCCGCTGGGTTTCTGCGCTGGGTATTCTTACCGCAGCCACCTTGCTTACCCTACTGATTCTCGATACCCATATTTTTGATCAGTATCGCTATCATATGAGTGCGCTGACAGTCGTTATTTTTGAAACCAGCACCTGGGTTTTTGCAGGAATAGTGTTGGTGTCGATGTTGGCTTTTCAGACCATGGTGGCCGGTATTATCTGGCGTGCATGCCTCAAGCAGCATTCCGGAAAGCCCGGTGTATGGCTTGGGTTGCTGCTGGTGCTTGTCGCGATTACCGGGCAGGGCATTCATGTGTGGGCAGATGCAACTTCATTCGGGCCGGTCACCCAGTTCACCCGTGTATTGCCACTTTACTACCCGCTTAAAGCAAAGCGTTCGCTGGCTAATTTTGGTCTTATGGATGAGGCTGAAATGGAACGTCTGCGAGTCGTCAATCAGGCGCGTATGCCTGAGTCTGGGCAAATCAATTATCCATTGGCGCCAATGCAATGCTTGCCCCAACAGGGTTCGCTACCGAATATTTTGTACATCGTTGTTGATGCAATGCGCCGCGATCAGCTTGATCCAGAGTTAACCCCGGCGCTTGCCGGCTTCGCCTCAGAAAGTCTAGACTTTCAGAATCACTACAGCGGTGGAAACTCCTCGCGTATGGGGTTCTTCTCCATGTTTTATGGGTTGCCCAGTACTTACTGGCAGACTTTTTATAATGCCCAACTGCCGCCGGTATTGATGGGGCAACTGCAGGAGCAGGGCTACTCAATGGGGCTGTTCAGCGCGGTTGGTTTTGGCAGCCCTGCACAGATTGATCGCACCGTGTTTGCCGCAACTCAGGAACCGCTGAAAGGCGTTCAGGGCGCAGATGATGCAGCACTCAGTGGTGCCGTTACTGCGGGCTTTAATGGCTGGTTGGCTAACTATGCAAGCCAATCGCCGTTCTTTGGTTTTCTTTATTACGACCCGGGTTCCGATTGGCCTGCATCGCTGGGTGTGGATGAATCTGATCTGACCCCGGGGGCCGCAACAAGGGCGGGCTACCGCCGTGGCTTACAGCATGTTGACGGCGAAATTAAACAGGTGCTAAGCGCACTGGAAGCATCGGGTAAGGCCGACAACACCTTAGTGATTATTGCCAGTGACCATGGCTACGAATTTGATGAGCTTGGTCTTGGTTATATTGGTCACGCGAGTAATTTCGCGCGGTGGCAATTGGTTTCTACCCTAATGATGCGCTGGCCGGGCAAGCCTGCTACGGTGTTCTCGCATCGCAGTGCGCATCAGGATTTGCCGGTCACATTGCTGCAGGAGGTGTTTGCGTGCAGCAACCCTCCCGGCGATTACGCCAGTGGCAAAAGCCTGTTCGATACCACTGATTGGGAGTGGCTGATTGCCGGCAGTTATAATTCCCACGCGATTGTGCAGCCGGATAAGGTGGTTGTGACCTACCCCGGCGGTTTTATCGAGGTGTTGGGCGAGGATTACCTTCCTTCGACTGGCCTTAGTATTGATGGCGATATCACTCAGGATGTGATGTTGGAGATGAGACGTTTCTACCAGTGAGAATTGTCAGGTGAGACTTTGGAGGTCTGCATTAGCAGCGCTTTTCTTGCTGTGTCTGAGTACGGCTCAGGCTGCTGTGCATGAGCTGCACGTGGGTTCGCAGCAGGTTACCTTTTCAACCCAGGGTGGCGTGCCCGTTAAATGGGTGAGTTGTTACCCCGATTGCGAATCCGAATCTGCAGTAAAGGCCGAATGGTTTAACGAACTGGATGGTTTTATGGCTTGGACTGTACCTGCGGAACCGCAGCAGTCCGCCCGTATTATTGCCAGTGAATTTGATATCAGCATCGTGGAAACCGACACTATCGTGGAGGTCACGTTAAGCTCGCAGCAGCTTTTTAATAATCGGCAGTTGGTGTTTGTTTATAAGCTGCCGAAACAGGGCTATCGCGGTGAGATATCGGCCAGCGGTATGGGCGGCCTCGCATTGACCGTCGCTTCCGGCGAGTCATTTGTGCCGGAGCAGCTTCCCGGCTTTGGCAGTATTTACAGCAAAGTCCGCCCCTTCCTGCTCGACCAGAATGGTCAGGTTTACCTGGAACCGACGAAGGAGGGGTATTCGTCGATAGATATTAACGTTTCATCTTCAATAGGTATTCGGAACCGTTATTGGCTATGGGATGGCGCACCGATAGCCCAGTCAGTTGCCGAATACTCGCTGTCTGGAAAGAACCGACCGGTTATCGTGGTTCGCGCGGCCACCGGATCCAGCCAGATGTCGTTGGTGACCTATTCAGGGCCGACCGAGTTGAACTCTCTGGCTGAGGCTAGCCCCGTGTTACGTGGCGTATTATTTTCCGCCATCTGGGATTGGCTGCGCGTATTGAGCTTCGGGTTGCTGTACTTACTCGAGTGGCTCCATGGTTTGGTGGGCAACTACGGTCTGGCAATTATTCTCCTGTCATTGACGGTGAAGATTCTAATGTTCCCGCTCACCTATGTTGCCGATAAATGGCAGGCACAGGTCAATGCAACCAGCAGTATGCTTAAGCCCAAGCTCGATGAAATAAAACAGAATTTCAAAGGTGAAGAGGCGCATCACAAAGTCCTTGCCGTTTACAAAGAACATAATGTGTCGCAGTTTTACACCTTGCCGAGCCTGTTCGGGTTTCTGATCCAGATTCCGATTTTTATTGCCGCATTTGATATGTTGGCAGAGAGCTTTGTACTTGGGCAGGCTAGCTTTTTATGGATTGTAGACCTCGCCAAACCCGATAGCCTGTTTGCATTGCCGGTGGTGCTGCCATTTTTTGGCGGCCAGTTTAATCTGCTGCCATTTGTCATGACTCTGCTGACTATTGTTTCTGCGATTGTCCAGGAAGACGCAGACCTCACTCCCGATTTGCAGCACTTGCAGCGGATTAAATTGTTTCTGATGGCGACTGCGTTCTTCCTGCTGTTCTACACCTTCCCGGCCGGGATGGTGTTGTACTGGGCAGCCAACAACCTGTTTCATTTGCTGAAAATTTTGCCTGCCCGTTTGCGCCAGTCGGTCAGTTAGTGCATGACAGCGGGTTTCTGGCTGAAAAAACAGGCATTTAGCTTGTAATACTGCCAGAGGTTGTCAAAATGAATGCTCATTGGTTTTTACGTTAATTACGGGTGTCTCGCCCGTCGCGGAGCAGAGTTTTTGGTTGATCAGGCCTCAACGCTCACCGGATTGGATCGGGCACTGAACGCTGCGCGTGCCGGCGGCGGTATCGACGTCGTTTACACCAAAATTGCTGTCGACTTTCAGAACCTTCGTTCCCATAAATCTGAAGAAACCATAGCTGAAGGTATTCAGGGGCTGCTTGAGGGAACCGACGCAGGCGCTGTAGTGCTCACCTTGTTAGGGTCCGACAGCGACGTTTTCGAAAGGGTTCATGTTGCCCGTGCTGAGTTCAACGCGGCCAACCCCTCTCAGTTTGAAGGCGACAGCTTGACTCAGTGGCCCTGGATCAAAGCTAATCCTGTCTCTTATACACATCTCCGAGCCCACGAGACAAG
>CAJXQV010000016.1 GCA_913058165.1 uncultured Chromatiales bacterium
GTAGATCGTCGGCAGCGTCAGATGTGTATAAGAGACAGGGGCAGGTGCTGAATGTGGAACCGGGCGGCGGACGCTTGTTGGGGCTGCTGAGCTTTAGCTCATTGCCGCGCCGACTGTCGTTAGATTTCCGTGATGTATTTGATGAGGGCCTAGGCTTCGATAAATTAAAAGGCAGCTTCAGTCTCGATGAAGGGCTGGCTTATACCTGTGATGTATCAATGGACGGTTCGGTAACGGATATGGCTATTATCGGCAGTTCAAATCTTTTTGACCGGCAGTATGATCAGTTAGCTGTGGTGCGTCCGCATATGTCGAACGTCATTCCTTTGGGCACCGCTGTGGTGGCGGGGCCGGTGATTGGCGCTGCGGTATGGTTGGTTTCTGCAATATTTAAAGAGCCGCTGAGCAGCATTGGGGAAACGTACTATCATATAACGGGTAGTTGGGCGGACCCCGAGATTAATAAAGTTAAACGTAAAGACATTGATACCAATCGCTTCAAGAACTGCAAAGACACTTTGCCCAAGTTTTCAGTGGAAGACCTTGCGGCTTTGCGCGAGTTACGATTTCCACAAGAAGTTGTTTCACCGACGCCAGAGCCATCCGTAGACAAGAGCTTGCCTGAGTAAGCGTGTTTGCGTCAGCCAATCAATTGATAGAGAGACTATGACAGACAATCATCTAGATACAGCCCGGGAAGTATTACTGGCACCGGCCGGCTTGAGCAATGCAGACCTAGAGAAGTCTCTCGGCGTGCTTATGGCACCCGGGGTTGATAGTGCCGATTTATATTTTCAGTCAATGCGGCATGAATCCTGGTCGCTGGAAGATGGCATTGTGAAGCAGGGCAGCTACAGTATCGATCAGGGCGTTGGAGTGCGTGCTATTGCCGGCGATAAGACGGGGTTTGCTTATTCCGATGAAATTGTATTGCCCTCGTTGTTACGCGCTACCGAGGCGGCTGCGGCTATTGCCCGTTCCGGTAATCGCACCGGGTTGAGTGCCTGGAAGGTACCGGCAGCACATCAATTGTATCCGACGCTCGATCCATTGTTATCGGCAGTTGATGATCAGAAAGTGGCCTTGTTGCAACAGGCCGACGTCCGTGCCCGTGCGCTTGATCCCCGAGTGCAGCAGGTAATGGCTAGTTTATCAGCCGCGTATGAAGTGATCTTGGTCTGCGCGAGTGATGGTACCTTGTCAGCAGATATCCGGCCTTTAATACGCATGAACGTATCGGTCATTGTCGAAGAGAATGGCAGGCGTGAACAAGGCTTTAGTGGTGGCGGTGGACGGCATAGCTACGACTACTTGCTGGATTCTAAAAACCCTGCCACCTATGTCGATGAGGCCGTGCGTCAGGCATTGGTAAACCTCGAGGCCGGACCTGCACCTGCAGGTGAGATGACGGTTGTTTTGGCGCCTGGCTGGCCTGGGGTTTTGCTGCATGAGGCGATCGGGCACGGACTCGAAGGTGACTTTAATCGCAAGGGAACATCCGCATTTTCAGGTCGTATGGGTGAGAAGGTGGCGTCTGAATTCTGCACTGTTGTGGATGATGGTGCGATGCCAGGTCGTCGCGGTTCCCTCAACGTAGATGATGAAGGCACAGTAACCCGGCAAACCACATTGATTGAGAACGGACGGCTGGTTAGCTATATGCAGGACAAAATGAATGCCCGACTCATGGGGGTGGAGCCTACCGGAAATGGTAGGAGAGAGTCCTACGCGCACCCGCCGCTGCCGCGCATGACCAACACCTATATGCTGCCCGGCCCGCATGATCCGGCAGAGATTATTGCTTCGGTGAAAAATGGTATTTATGCACGCAACTTTGCGGGTGGACAGGTTGATATTACATCCGGCAAGTTTGTCTTTTCTGCCAGCGAAAGTTATCTGATTAAAGATGGCAAGCTGGGTGCTCCGGTAAAGGACGCAACCTTAATTGGCGATGGGCCATCTGTATTGCATCAGGTATCAATGGTAGGCAATGACCTAGAACTTGATACCGGCATTGGAGTTTGTGGCAAAGAGGGTCAGTCTATACCTGTGGGTGTTGGTCAGCCGACACTGAAGATTGATCGGCTTACGGTAGGTGGTGTTGGCATCTAGTCCGCTATCTGCGGCAAACATTCACTAGGCGGCTGATTCGGCATTGTTGGTTATGCTAATCTGAGTGTATCGTTGAGGCCGTAGGATGGCTTCTGGCTTTTTTTGTGAGGTTCGTCGATTGAATAGCATGTGGTTATCAAAGCCGCTCTATGAGGTGTTGCCTTTCTTTTATCTTTTGGCGGGCGTGCTTCTGCTGGGAGCTTCCATCTATTTGAATTACTGGTATTGGCCCACCATTTGCCTGATTGCGGGTTTTGTGTGTTTGATAGGAGGGTTAATGGTCTTGCTTAAACGCAGGGACTTTCGTTATAACGTTCCGCGTGATCAGGTCGATGAGGATTAAACCCTCTGAAATATTAGGCAACAAAAAAGCCTCTGTAATACAGAGGCTTTTTTGTTGCACAGAACTTGTGCCCGGCTAAGCCACTAAACCAGCGGTGGTGTATCCAGAACAGCCTGCGTCTGGTCTGCACGAAACTTATCCAATGCTATCTCTACGTCTTTATCGAATAACGCAATGATGGCAGCCGCAAGCAGAGCGGCATTAATTGCGCCAGCGCGCCCGATAGCTAAAGTTCCCACTGGTATGCCCGCCGGCATTTGTACCATCGATACCAAAGCATCCATGCCACCAAAGTATTTTGAGTACATAGGGACTCCGAGAACTGGCAATGGGGTTATCGCAGCTGCAGCGCCGGGCAGAGCCGCAGCCAGGCCCGCTGCAGTAATCAGGACCTTCAGCCCGCGGTCTTTGGCAGAGTTGCAATACTCGACTAAACGATGCGGAGCACGGTGTGCTGAGATCACATGGGCCTCGTGCTCAATACCAAGCTTCTTTAGTGTGTCGGTGGCGTGAGTCATGATTTCCCAGTCAGACTGAGAGCCGACGATGATTCCTACTTGAATGCTCATAGACAGATTTCACTCGTAATAATATAAGTTAATAACGGTTCGATTCTACATTGCCGGTCGGGCCTGTAAAAGTTTCGTTAGAATAGCGGGTTTCACCCACTCAGTATTTATAAATTGGTTTTGACTATGGATTTTGATCAGCAGCGTCTTGAGAGTATCGCCGGCATCGCTTTGGAGAAGGCGAAGGCCTTGGGCGCCACCGAAGCCGACGTTAACGTGAGTCAGGGGGCGGGCTTCAGCGTTACCGGCCGGCTTCAGGACGTTGAAACTATTGAGCATCATCGCGATCAGGGTATGGGTATTACTGTCTATGTAAACCAACAGAAGGGCAGTGCCAGCAGTTCAGACCTGAGTCCCGCAGCCGTTGCGGAAACAGTGGCTAAGGCTTGCTCATTGGCTTCTTACGCCGCAAAAGATGATTGTGCAGGCCTCGCTGACCCCAAACGTCTGGCGTCAAGTTGGCCGGACCTTGATCTCTGGCACCCTTGGGGCATTTCTGTTGTTGATGCTATTGCGCTGTCGCTTGAGTGCGAAGCGGCTGCTCGGGCTGTCGATACCCGTATTAATAACTCTGAGGGGGCTACGGTATCCGCTGCAGAGGGCATTAGCCTCTACGCGAACAGCAATGGTTTTATGGGCGTTTATCCTGATAGCCACCACAGCGTTTCCTGTTCGGTGATCGCGCAGGAGGGCGATGAGATGCAGCGCGACTACGAGTACACCGCTTCACGGGTTCCTGGAGAGCTAAGAGCGGCTATTGAGGTTGGGCAAGAGGCAGGTCTGCGCACAGTTCAGCGCTTGGGTTCGCGTAAATTGGACACCCGCAATACGCCGGTTATTTTTCCTGCCCGGTTGGCGCGCGGTTTGTTTGGTCATTTGGTTGGTGCGGTAAGCGGTGGTGCGTTGTACCGGAAGTCCAGCTTTCTGCTGGATAGTCTTGGCACCCGCGTGTTGCCCGAGTTTATTTCGATTACCGAGCAGCCGCATATACCGCGGGCATTGGGCAGTGCGCCGTTTGATGCGGAGGGTGTTGCCACCTATGAACATGATCTAGTGCGGGCAGGCATTCTTGAAAGCTATGTGCTCGCCAGTTATTCCGCTCGTAAACTAGGTAAAGAAAGCACTGGTAATGCTGGCGGGGTGCACAATTTGGTTGTCAGTCACTCCGATATTGATTTTGCCGGGCTTCTTGCGCAAATGGATACCGGTCTGCTGGTGACCGAGTTGATGGGGCAGGGAGTTAACACTGTTACCGGCGATTATTCGCGTGGTGCTGCAGGTTTCTGGGTAGAGAAAGGCGTTATTCAGTACCCCGTGCATGAAATCACCATTGCCGGTAATTTGAAACAGATGTATTCCCAGATAGTTACAGTAGCCAACGATGTTGATTTGCGCGGTGGCATCCGCAGCGGCTCGGTGCTGCTTGAGACGATGACTGTTGCCGGCAGTTAGATGTTTGGCGTTTGCTCATCATTGTCTGTGGCTGTGCTGAGCGCATCGTAAACCGATAGGTTCGAATAAAAATCTTCGATGCTGCGATTGATTCTTAGGTCAATAGCATTGACGTCCAGGGCCCATTTCCCATGATTGAAAATATCCCGTTGATGGTCGTTTCTTATAGCACCAAGGATATCGCTGATTTTGATCGTCGCCGGATCTCGCCCGGGAATGAGGCCTTGCTTGCCACTTTCTGCAATGAGTCCGGCATTTGTCAGTCGTCTTAATACGGGGCTGATAACTAAGCCGGGTTGATCGATCTGAGTGGCAATCTCATCTGCGGTGATCGGCGCCTTGCCGTCACGGAAGCGCCGCGCAGCTTCAAAGATAACTTCCAAACCAATTTTTTCCCGCAGGCGGTTGCCAATGTTAAGGGGTTTATAGCCAATCCTAAGGTACTCGGGTTTTTGCAGGTAAAAGGCAGTTTGCGCACCAATCAGCAGAATAAGCCACGACAGGTAGAGCCACATAAGCGCAACGATGACCACGGCAAAAGACGCGTAAATATCTATATTGCGGGTGGCGCTAACCACAAACCGGGTAAATAGCAGTCCGGTGGTTGACCATAGGATACCACCGGTTATACCGCCACCAAGCGCTGCAAAAAAGTTGACGCGAGTATTAGGAATAAACATATACGAGAAGGTAAATAACCCACTAATGAGAATGTAGGGAAGCAGTTGGCCCACCAACAACGTGGTTTCGTGAATGCCGGATATCCCCGCAGCATTCTGAACGATATCGAGATTGCCCACGTAGGCGAGCAGACCCATGGCGGTTACCATGAGCACCGGTCCAATCAGCAGAACGCTGAGATATTCACTGAAACGCTGCAGGACATTACGGGAATGCTCAACCCGGAACACATAGTTGAAGCTATCTTCAACTTTTTTGATCATCGATACCGATGTGTAAATAAGCAATATGAGGCCGATACCTGCGAGCAATCCGCCTTTGATGTTGTCCACAAAACCCATTACCTGACGGGTGAGATCCTCGCCGCGGGCGCCTAGCGGCGCCAGAAAGTTGTAGAGCAGGGGTTCGACCTTTCGGTGGTAGCCGAAGCTTTTCAGAACAGAAAAGGTTAGTGCGAGCAGTGGGACAACTGAGAGTATTGTGACATAGACCAGTCCCATTGCACGCAAGGTGAGAGTGCCTGTTACCCCATCGCGGATGAGGGCGTACACAAACCGGACAATGTGGACCCCGGCTTTTGCCGGACCGGTAGTTTTTTCGAGTGCCGGACTCCAGAGCCATGACTCGATAATTTCAAGAATATCCAAACCAAAACCCCTGACTACCGCCTGTCAACGCTGGCAGGCTTGTTAGTGATGGGCAGATTGTAACCCATTGCCCGAGTACTGCCCGAGCACAAAAAAGCCCATCACCCGAAAGTGATGGGCTTTTTAAGTGAAGGCCTATGCCACAGTCTATTTGGTGAGTTGGTCCATGGCTTCGCGATATTTCTGCGCGGTTTTCTCGATTACATCTGCAGGCAGCTCAGGTCCCGGAGCGGTTTTATCCCATTCAATGGTTTCGAGGTAGTCGCGCACAAATTGTTTGTCGAAACTGGGCGGGCTAATGCCTACTTGATATTGATCCGCTGGCCAAAAGCGCGATGAATCGGGTGTCAGGACCTCGTCGATCAAATACAGCTTGCCATCATCATCCAGTCCGAATTCAAATTTTGTATCGGCAATAATAATGCCTTTGGTTAATGCATACTCCGCGCCGGAGCGATAAATTTCGATTGCCAGATCGCGAACCCGGGTTGCGAGCTCTTCGCCGATCAGGTCTACAGTTTCCTCAAAGCTAATGTTCTCATCATGATCACCAACATCTGCCTTTGTCGCCGGAGTGTATATTGGCTCAGGCAGTTTGGCAGCCATCGGCAAGCCTTTAGGTAATGCGATGCCGCATACAGCGCCGGTTTTTTGATAATCCTTCCAGCCTGAGCCGATGAGATAACCACGGACTACCGCTTCGATAGGCAAAGGCTGAAGTCGTTTAACAACAATAGAGCGACCTTCAAGAATTTCCGCTTCAGCTTGATTCGGTAGAACGTCGGCCAATGTTTTATTGGTCAGATGATTATCAATAATGTTTTTGGTGCGATCGAACCAGAAGTTCGCTGTTTGTGTGAGCACAGCGCCTTTGCCAGGAATAGGATTTGGCAGAATGACGTCAAATGCTGACAGGCGATCTGTTGTCACAATGAGCAGGTGCTCGTGGTCTACTTCATAAATGTCTCTGACCTTGCCTTGATTCAGGCGGGTAAGCCCTGTCACACTGGATTCGTAAAGCGCTGCGGGTGCTGATTTGTTCATTGGAGTGATCCGACCTTTCGGTTAGTTTCATGATTGGCTATTGTAGCCTTCCCAGCGCGCGCGGTGAATTCCATGCGGTGTGATTTTTTGGAGATTGACGGCGACTATGCCATGGATCGGTAAAATTATTGTTGGTGCAGCGGCTTTTTTGCTGACATCAGGTATGCCAGGTTTTGGGCGCATTTTTATTATTGTGCTGGGTGTGGTTTGGGGGCATCAGTTTGATAAGGCACGCGCTGCTCAGGGCTCTGGCAGCCGCTTGCGCGGCGCATCCAGCGATGTGCAGCGTGAATTTTTCCGTTCGACCTTCTTGATTATGGGGCACCTCGCTAAGGCCGATGGCCGAGTTTCACAAGAGGAGATCAGTGCTGCACGCAGCGTTATGCATCAGCTGCGTTTAGGTCCGGATCAGGTTAAAGAGGCTATCGGCCTGTTTTCCGAAGGAAAGTCTGCGGGATTTGATCTGGATACTCAGGTGGCTCGCCTGAATGCGGCATTAAGAGGGCAAAAACTGCTGGTCCGCAGTTTTCTGGAGATACAGTTCTATTTGCTCCTCAGTGACGGTTCTATTGAAGCAGCGGAGCGTGATTCGCTATGGCGTATTGCTGCTGGCCTCGGTTTTGGCCGGGTTGAGTTGGCTCAACTGGAGGCTATTTTGCGGGCTCAACAAAGTTTCGGAGGCGGGCAGCGTCCAGCCGCGAGCCCGGAACGGGACCTCGGTCAAGCCTATAAGGCTCTCGGGGTTGCGCCGGAAACCAGCGATAAAGACGTTAAGACTGCTTATCGCAGGTTAATGAATCAGCATCACCCCGACAAACTTATGGCTAAGGGCTTGCCGGATTCCATGTTGGAAGTCTCTAAAGAGAAAACCCGTGAGATTCTTGCCGCTTATGAAGTGATCAAAAAGGCTCGCGGCTTCAAATAGCTTGCCTGCGCCCCTACAATAGGCGGACTGCATTTTTCGCCCCGCACCTCACAAGGAATACTCTCGCATGAGTCATTATCAGATAGCCCCTTCCATTTTGTCAGCTGACTTTGCCCGCTTAGGTGAGGAGGTTGATAACGTCCTGGATGCGGGGGCGGATATAGTGCATTTTGATGTGATGGATAATCACTATGTCCCGAATCTCACTATTGGGCCGCTGGTTTGCGAGGCATTAATCAAGCATGGTGTTACCGCGCCGATTGATGTGCATTTAATGGTGAAGCCGGTTGACCGCTTGGTGCAGGATTTTGCCGCCGCCGGTGCTACTTATATTAGTTTTCATCCTGAGGCGAGTGAGCACGTAGATCGCACCATTGCGTTGATTCGCGATGCCGGCTGCAAACCCGGTTTGGTGTTTAACCCGGCAACGCCTTTGCTTTGGCTTGAGCATGTAATGGACCAGTTAGATCTGATCCTTATCATGTCAGTTAATCCGGGTTTTGGGGGGCAGAGCTTTATTCCTGAAGCTCTTAACAAGCTGAGTACTGTGCGTGAGCTCATCAATTTGCAGGATCGTGAGATCCTGTTGGAAGTCGATGGTGGAGTGAAGATCGATAACATCGCTGAGATCGCTGCAGCCGGTGCCGACACCTTTGTTGCCGGGTCCGCTATTTTTGGTGCAGGTGATTACGCGGAGACTATTGCGAAGATGCGCGCTGAGTTGGCGAGCGTTAGCGCAAGAAATTAATGCAGCGTTGCTCTAGGCAGGTTTCAGCTCGGTATTTTAAACAATAAAAAAGGCCGTCATAAAGACGGCCTTTTTTTGCTTTGCATGTAAGCCCTAGGCGGTGAGAGTTTGTTTCGGTCGCGCATTGAAAACCACAATGGTTTTACCGCTTGCCGTAACTAATCCCTGCTCTTCAAGAACCTTCAGCACGCGCCCTGCCATTTCTCTTGAGCAGCCCACGAGTCTGGACAGCTCCTGACGACTCACTTTAATTTGCATGCCTTCTGGGTGAGTCATTGCATCCGGTTCGTTACAAAGATCCATAATGGCGTGAGCCACTCGGCCGGTGACATCAACAAAGGCCAGATCACCCAACTTGCGATTGGTGCGGTCAAGACGAGTGGCCAGCTGAGTGGCAAGCTCAAAGACCAGTCCGGGGTTTTCGCTGGCAATTTGTCGGAATCGCGAATAAGTCATGTCAGCGATGTCAGATTCGATGCGGGTGCGAACCCAGGCACTGCGTTGTGGCTCTTCATGGAACAGGCCCATTTCTCCGAAGAATTGACCTTTATTGAGGTAGGCCAGCACCATTTCGTTGCCATCCTCGTCCTCGATCATCACTTCGACAGAACCGCCGACAATGTAGTACAGCGTGTCCGGAGTATCTCCGGCATGAATTATCACCGTTTTAGAGGGAACTGTTCGAACTCTGCAGTACGTGAGAAACCTGTTAATTGCAGGAATATCACTCAGAACCTTGCTGGCCTCAGCCATCTTAATGTCTCCTAAATAACCCGATGCCTTTTGTAATACTTTCCGACGCTAAGAGCAAGCTATAACAAGTATTTTCAGGGGTTTATCGAAAATCAAGCAATAAGCATCAAATACGATGGGCCAAAGTGGTCATGATTTTGGACGTGAGGCTCATGCAGGCTCTGATCGGTGTGGGTAGTTTGGCGCCACCTTTTTCGAGCGCATGAGTGCTATGACGAAGTTCATCATCGCGCATCTGAAGAATAACCTCACGACTGCGATGGTCATCTGCGGGTAGATCACGTAGATGACTTTCCAGATGTGCGGTGACCTGGTGTTCTGTTTCTGCGACGAAGCCCAAGCTGATTTTATCGCCTGCTAGGCCTGCGAGCGCACCGATTGCAAATGAGCCACCGTACCAAATTGGGCTCAGCAGACTGGGTCGGCTGTTGAGTTCGTTTAGCCGGGTTTCGCACCAGGCCAGGTGATCGTGCTCCTCATCAGCGGCTTCAAGCAGGTGTTGTCTGAGTGCCTGATCGCGCGCCACCATTGCTTGACCCCGATACAGCGCTTGCGCGGAGATCTCGCCCGCGTGGTTGACCCGCATTAGTGCACTTGCAGCCCGCTGGTCTTCCACCGTCAACTTCGGGTGTTCGGCGGTTGTCGCGGGGAAAGGTTTTGTCGCCCGCGCTTTGCTGGCGACAATCTTAAGTGCTGCACCAATCTCACCAAGAATAGTGTCGCCCAAATTGATTTTTCGAGTGTCCATTGGTATCAAGCTTACTATCTTTTCCGGTGGTTGGAGGGCGAACAGCCGTTCAGCCGGCATGTTTTAATGTCGTCTTGGGATGTATGGTTGAGTATTATGTAATACCAGCGACTGTTAAGACGCTTCAGGCTAGGGTAATTCGTTAAACGTAAAACAGGGTTAATCGACATGTTGATAAGAAAAATAATTTTTCCGAGCATTCTGCTGTTGGCAGCATTTACGGCTAATGCTCAGGAAGAAGAGGAAAATGGCGGACCATGGTCGGGCAATACAACTTTGGGTTATCTAGCGACAAGCGGCAATACTGAAAGCAAGTCGGTTAACTTTGAGTTCGGTGTCAACTATGACGCGGTGCGCTGGCATCACGGCCTGAGTGGCAGATTATTCTCTTCGAGCCAAGATAAGGACGCAACAGCCGAAAACTATCAGTTGTCGTGGAACAGCAAATACGATTTTTCGGAATTCAATTACGGCGTAGGACGCTTGGACTGGAGGCGCGATCGTTTCAGTAGTTATGACTACCAGCGTTTTGCGACTCTGGGATATGGCCGGAGGATTATTAAGAGCGAAAAGCATGAGTTTGACGCCGAAATTGGTGGTGGTTGGAGTCAGTCGAAAACTGTCTTAAATGAGGATATCAGTGAGGCTGTGCTTCGTTTGTATGGCGAATATGACTGGGAAATTACCGATACATCTAAGTTTTCACAGACCGTAGAAGTCTCTGCTGGTAGCAGCAACACCTATACCGAAGCAGTGACTTCATTGCGACTGTCAATTGCAGGAAGCCTCGGTCTGGCAGTGTCATTTACCTACCAAAATAACAGCGATGTGGTGCCCGGAACAAAGAAAACCGACACCATTACTGCCATTGGTCTTGATTACGAGTTCTAAAACAATCACTTAAGCAAGAATAACGCCAAGAAGCGATTCTTGGTAGAAATAGGGTTCTGCCGTTGAAATGCAAGCCAAAGATCAGTATTATGGCGCACCTTTCGGCGGGCATGCCCGCAGCAGAACAATAGATTCGGAGCCCTGAGGGCACTATCAATGAAGACTTTTTCCGCAAAACCCGCTGAGGTTCAGCGCAGCTGGTACGTTGTTGACGCAACTAACAAGACTTTGGGTCGTCTCGCGACCGAGCTGGCGCTGCGTCTGCGCGGCAAGCACAAGCCTATATTTACCCCGCATGTCGATACTGGCGATTACATCGTCGTTATTAATGCAGCTAAGATCCGTGTAACGGGCAACAAACTTGATGGCAAGTTGTACCACCATCACACAGGTTATATCGGTCACCTGAAAACGATTGATCTTAGAACCCTGCTCGCTGAGAAGCCTGAGAGGGTATTAACTCTGGCAGTTAAGGGCATGTTGCCTAAGAACAGCCTAGGCCGTGCAATGATTAAGAAAATGCGCGTGTTTGCAGGTCCCGAGCACACTCATGTTGCTCAGCAGCCTCAGCCTTTAGAAATACAAGCCTAAGCGGGCTCACAGGAATAACTCATGAGTGAACAAGTTTATTACGGCACTGGTCGCAGAAAGAGGTCAACAGCGCGTGTTTATGCACGCCCCGGTACCGGCGCCATCATTGTTAACGGCAAGCCTATCGATACCTTCTTTGGTCGCGAAACAGCGCGCATGATTGTGCGTCAGGCGCTTCAGGTAGCAGATGCGGAAGGTAAGTTTGATGTGACAGCAACCGTAAAAGGTGGTGGCACAACCGGACAGGCCGGCGCAATTCGTCATGGGTTGACCCGTGCGTTGATGCAGTCTGATGAATCATTGCGTCAGCCCCTGCGTGCTGCTGGCTTTGTTACGCGGGATGCACGAGAAGTTGAACGTAAGAAAGTTGGTCTTCGCAAAGCACGCCGCGCGACTCAGTTCTCGAAACGTTAATCGTACTGCGTTCGGGGATTACCCCGTGTTTTTGGGGGATCGTCTAGTGGTAGGACCTGTCTCTTATACACATCTCCGAGCCCACGAGACAAGAGGCAATCTC
>CAJXQV010000017.1 GCA_913058165.1 uncultured Chromatiales bacterium
CAGCCAAAGCTTATGGTGTTTACGCAAAGATCGTTGGTTTCGAGATGGCGAAGCGGCAGTCCTTTATCATCGACCCCGAAGGTAACATTGCCAAGCACTACGCCAAGGTCAATGCAGAAACGCACTCCACCGAAGTGCTCGCCGATCTAAAAGCCCTACAGGGAACCTGAGCCCTCAATTTATTCAGAATGCAGAGCGGCGGTGTGAATACACCGCCGTTTTTTTGTGGCCCGGGTTTTACGACCAGATACCTGAACACACAGAAGCTATTCCTTCAGCGGTGCTTTCTGGGTATCCATCCGGGTGAACATTCGTCCAAGGTATCGGCCAACCACGCCCCAGAGTGCCGCGATACCTGCGCCCACGGCAGCCATTGCCCCCAAGCCAAGGCCCACACCATCGGTGAGGCCCGCAAACGCGATACTGCTCAATGCATCACCACCACGATACACCGCAATATCAATAACCGGCTTCGCCTTAAATCGAGTCTCGCGGTCTACTGCGGTAAACAACATTTCACGCGCAGGACGTGTAATCGCATAATTGCCCGCTCGACGAACTACTTGCAGAACCAGCACCACCGTCAACAAAGGCGCGAAAGCCAGCACTAATAAACCAGCGGCAATAACGAACGGAACCAGCGCCAGCGTCACGGCCATACCAAAACGTTCAACAATACGACTCGTCGCGAACATACCGATGGTGAACGTCAGAATATTAACCACCCAATCAACCATAGCCAAAACTTCTGTGCGCTCCGCGCGGGTTTCAAAAAACTGCGCCAACAGGTTCTTCTGTTCAAAATACACGAATGAACCAATGGCCGTATACAGCAGAATAAAAGCACCGATTGCCAACAAATACGGATTGGTCACAAACATTTTGAAGCCAGCAAACGGATTACCGCCAATCTTTGCAGCACTCAAGTCAGCATGCACAACCTCATTGTGTAAATCGACTACCTTCAGATGCTCGAGATACAGCACTATGCCGATTGGAAAAATAAGAACGACAGCGGCAATTAGCATCAAGGTATCGGTACCCAGATCATCGGCAAACAATGCCGGAATCAGCGGGCCAACCAAAGCTCCGGCACTTGAACCCGCCGCAATAAACGCGAAGAGGCGATTCGACTGTTCCTTAGTGAACAAATCGGACATAAAGCTCCAGAACACGGAGACATGAAACAGACTAAAGACGCTCACCCAGACATAGAATATCTTATCGATAAGCACACGGTCTTCCACACCACTCACACCAAAATAAAATGCGACAAAAGATGCGGCAAAAAACGCATACACCCCTGGAACCAAATACTTAAACTTCACTTTGGAAACGGCAAAGCCATAGATGGCGACAGCCACTACACTAACCAAAAAATTAATATTCCATAGAAAGCTAACCTCAGTGTCCGTCCACTCACTTGCCATAGCATCCCGCACTGGACGCAAAATGTACCAAGCCGCCATTAGGGTAAAGACCAAGGCAAATGCGAGCACCACCGAGCGCAACTCGTTTGACTCGATTTGCGAAACTGTCTTCATGAAACGGGACACAAAGTTAGGTTGTTTTTTATTCATTTCAGTATCCGTAAGCAGATAAATTGCTACCCGGAACTATTCCGGATAACGCTGCGAGAAAGGGTTTAATTAATTAGCGGTGAGCGCGGCAAATAACGCCGGCCAATTACCGGAAGGTGTACCGGATTCCGAATAAGCTTCAAAGGTTTTGTTGACTGCCTCCGGAGTCTGCAACGCGGCCACACAAATCATGGCAACGTCATCACGGGTAATCGTGCCGGAGGTAGTGTCGCCCTGCGCAAACACTATTTTATCCTGCCCCCCTGGCTTATTAACCAGACCACCAGGTCTTACGATGGTGTAAGGCACGCCGCTGGCACGCAAGGCGTTCTCACCTTTCAACTTCCAGTTCAACACATTATCGAACATACGATTAAGAAAATGGTCTTCATCGGTAACGCCGGAAGATGACACCAAAACAAACTGTTGAATATTAAGAGCGGCGGCAACATCAGCTAGATTACGCACCCCGCCAAAATCAACAAACTTGGGAGAGTTAGCAGGATCACCGCGGGTTGAACCGATGGCCACAGCAACATAGCGGACACCGGACATTGCTTCGATTAACTGGTCAGGCTGACGGACATCAGCAACGACATAAGTGACATCATCCCCGAACAACACACGCGCCTTCGTTTCATTGCGCACCATGGCACGGACTTCAAAGCCGTTACCAAGCAAATGTTTTACAACTTCTTTGCCGGTGCCGCCGGTAGCACCGGCAACCAGAACAAGCCCTTTCGACGATTCACCAGGCATTTTTTCCGCAGACGACTGCGCCTGTGCAGACAACAGCCCGATCAGGCTGAGGCACAGAACACCGATCAAACGAAAAATAGAACGCGAAGAAGAACGCATATCAGCGTGTACCCTTTGAAAGCCCGAAACACGGATGCAAACAGGCATTAAATGTAAGTCAGACAAGTATATCCGCAGCCACTGCAGACCGAGCCTAGTGGTCGGACTGCCCGTTGTGACTATTCACTGGCTGGTCACTGCCAGTGACACGAAGAATTTTCATGGAATTGGTGCCGCCCGATATACCCGTCAAATCACCCTGCGTAAACACCAGCAAATCACCGGGGTCTACCTTATGCAGGTCTATGAGTTTGTTAAACATATCCTGATGAAGACGTTCGGTATTGGTATCGGTAATATCGAAATACACTGGATAGACACCCCGATACAACGTGACACGTCGTCGGGTATCTTTATGGCGGGTAAAGGCAAAAATAGGAATATCTGAGCGAATACGGGACATCCACCTTGCTGTCGAGCCCGATTCAGTTAACGCCACAATAGCAGCAACATCCATATGTGCCGTGGTGTGCATAACAGCCATAGCCACCGCCTCGTCGACATTCTGGAAGTGCTGGTCGCGACCCTTGCGGCGACCGGATACCAGGTCATGCGCTTCAGCACCGAGACAAATCTCGGCCATAGCCGCCACAGCCTTAACCGGGAAATCGCCGACAGCCGATTCCGCAGATAACATAACCGCATCAGTACCATCCATTACCGCATTGGCGACATCGGATACTTCTGCACGGGTAGGAATCTGACTGTGAATCATCGACTCCATCATCTGAGTTGCTGTAATTACAACCTTATGCCGCGTGCGGGTGGTTTTAATAATGCGTTTCTGCAAACTCGTGAGTGATGCGTAACCCACCTCAACACCGAGGTCACCACGCGCTACCATTACTGCATCGCTCGCATCAATAATGCTCTCAAGATTGACAACAGCCTCACTGCGTTCGATTTTGGCCACCAGATGCGCTCCGCAACCGGCATCACGCAGCAAATCTCGTGCTTCGTCAACGTCAGCCGCGGACCTGACAAATGACACTGCCATCCAATCGATTTCAAGCTCTGCGGCGAGCAATATATCAACGCGGTCTTTCTCAGTGAGCGCCGGAGCTGACAGACCGCCACCGTGCAAATTAATGCCCTTCTGATTACTTAGTTCGCCGCCAACCTGCACACGGCAAACAATGCGTGGCTTCTCAACTTTTTCGACCAGCATCGAGATATGTCCGTCATCAAGCAACAGCACATTACCCGGATTCACATCATCGGTTAGATTCTCGTAGGCAACACCCACTCTGGTTTCGTCACCGGAATTTCCATCGAGACTGCTATCGAGAACAAACATCTGGCCTTCCGTCAGTTGGACACGGCCTTCCTTGAATCGACGAATACGGATTTTTGGCCCCTGCAGATCGCCCAAAATACCGATATGCTTACCCACCAAATGGGATGCTTCGCGAACCATTTTTACCCGTCGACGCTGCTCATCGGGATCACCATGAGAAAAGTTCAGTCTGAAGACATCGGCACCCGCACGGATGAGCTGCTCAACAACGCCCGCCTTGTCCGTCGCAGGACCGAGGGTCGCAATAATTTTGGTTCTTCGCATAGATTCATTAGTCATAACCTAGATTATCCCACAATAGATATGTGATTTTGCAGCTCAATTAAAGCCGCAACACCGATTAGACGAATGAGCGGTTGTCACCCAGAATAGGCTCAACCGAAAACGCGATTATTTAGCCCGCGACTCCAGAACCGCTACTGCCGGGAGCTTCTTGCCTTCCAGAAACTCAAGGAATGCGCCCCCACCGGTTGAGATATACGACATTCTGTCACTCAGACCATATTTCTCAAGCGCCGCCAAAGTGTCACCGCCGCCAGCAATACTGAAAGCCTTGCTATTCGCAATCGCCTCGCCAAGCGTCTTCGTGCCGTTACCAAACTGATCTATCTCAAACACACCAAGTGGACCGTTCCAGACAATAGTACCGGCATTGGCAATAATCTCAGCATAGAGCTCCGAAGTTTTCGGACCTACGTCAAGAATCATTTCATCTGTCTTGGTCTCGGTCAACTCACGTGGGATGGCCTCGGCATCCGCACTAAATGCTGTCGCATTGACCACATCAAGGGGCAATGGAATTTTTGACTCAACAGTCAGCTTCTTCGCCTGCGGCAGCATAGTTTCTTCGTACAAAGATTTGCCGACAGGGTAGCCTGCCGCTGCAATAAATGTATTGGCAATACCACCACCAACAATCATAGAATCGACATGCTTCGCAAGCTCTTCAAGAACAGTAAGCTTCGTCGATACCTTTGACCCGCCGACAATGGCAACAACTGGTCGGGCCGGTTTATCCATTGCCTTACCCAAAGCATCAAGCTCAGCGACCAGCAAGGGTCCGGCACAGGCCACCGGAGCAAACTTTGCTACGCCATGAGTACTTGCCTGAGCACGATGTGCGGTGCCAAAAGCATCCATTACAAACACATCACAAAGCGCAGCCATCCGCTTAGATAAAACCCCATCATCAGCGTTCTCACCAGCGTTAAAGCGTACGTTCTCACACAACACGACTTCACCGGGAGCCACATCAACGCCATTCAGCCAGTCGCTGACCAAACGGACGTCCTGATTCAACAGTACGCTGAGATGACGGGCGATAGGACTTAAAGAGAACTGCTCCTCAAACTGCCCTTCAGTCGGACGACCAAGGTGAGAGAGCAGAATTACTGCAGCGCCTGCTTCCAGCGCTGCAGTAATAGTCGGCAGTGTCGCCTTGATCCGGGCATCGCTGGTAACGCGACCGTCTTCAACCGGAACATTCAAATCCAATCGGATCATCGTCCGTTTTCCGGCAATATCCAACTCTGACATTTTCAACACTGACATACCTGTTGCTCTTCCTGTGGAAGCTTAACTGATGTTACTTGGCGTTAATGAGTGCCAAAGTGGTATCAAGCATACGATTTGAGAAGCCCCACTCGTTGTCATACCAAGAACACACTTTAACCAGGTTGCCACCGAGCACTTTAGTCATGGTTGAATCGTAGGTTGAAGATGCAGGATTGTGGTTGTAATCAATCGACACAAGCGGCGCGTTGGTATACCCCAGAACGCCTTTCAGCGGACCCTCACTTGCGGCTTTAAGAACCGAGTTAATTTCATCCACAGTGGTATCACGTGACGCAGTAAAGGTCAGATCAACAACCGACACATTGATGATCGGCACGCGCATTGAGAAGCCGTCCAACTTGCCATCAAGCTCAGGCAAAACCATGCCAACTGCAGCAGCCGCACCGGTTTTGGTCGGAATCATCGACATAGTGGCTGAACGCGCACGACGCAGATCGGTGTGATACACGTCAGTCAGAACCTGATCGTTGGTGTAGGCATGAATCGTAGTCATGATGCCCTTCTCAATACCAATTGCTTCATGCAATGGCTTAACCAGAGGCGCGAGGCAGTTGGTGGTGCAGGAAGCATTTGAAATAACGGTATCAGATGCTTTCAACAGCTTATGGTTAACGCCGTAAACAATAGTGGCATCAACCGCATTGCCCGCAGGTGCAGAAATAACGACTTTCTTGGCACCGGCATCAATGTGTGCCTGTGACTTTTCTTTGCTGGCAAAGAAGCCTGTGCACTCCAGCACTACATCAACACCAAGCTCACCCCAAGGCAGGTTGGCAGGATTGCGTTCAGCAAATACTTTAATGCGGTCGCCATTGATTACCAGCTCATCTCCCTCGACAGAGACATCAAAGCCGAACACGCCATGCGCGGTGTCGTACTTAGTCAGATGTGCGTTGGTATCGGCATTGCCCAGATCATTAATGGCCACGATCTGAAGTTCTTTGGTACGGTCACTCTCGTACAATGCACGCAGGACATTTCTACCGATACGTCCGTAACCATTTATCGCGATTTTTACTGCCATTACTGCTTACTCCTATTGTTCTTCCGCAAGGCAAGCTTCCGCCTTATAAATAATCTGCACGTGAACATTATTCACGAAACCATTTGTATCAATTTGCTCTATAACAATTCTTTAACAACGGACTTGACGTTATCCACGGTAAAACCGAACTTTTTAAACAGCTCGCCGGCCGGTGCTGATTCGCCAAAGCGGTCAAGGCCAATGACGCGTCCGGACATGCCAACATAGCGATACCAACCGTTGGTGACACCCGCCTCAACAGCAACCCGCTTATCAAGCGCTGCTGGCAACACGGACTCGCGGTAAACAGCATCCTGAGCTTCAAAGGCTTCAACACAAGGCATAGAAACGACACGAACGCCAATCCCTTCAGCGGCTAATGCCGCAGCGGCGGCCACCGCAAGCTCAACTTCAGAACCGGTTGCAATGATCACAGCTTGTGCATCGTCCGCATCACACAATACGTAGCCACCCCGACGAATATCGTCAAGCTGCTGGGCATTGCGTGCCTGTGGGGCCAGGCCCTGACGCGACAAAATCAAACTGGTCGGACCATCACGACGCTCGATGGCATCCTGCCATGCCACCGCTGTTTCAGTAGTATCACACGGACGCCAAACCGCCATGTTCGGCATCAGGCGCAAGCTTGCTACATGCTCAACCGGCTGATGTGTAGGACCATCTTCACCCAGTCCAATAGAGTCATGAGTAAACACAAGAATATTCTGCACCTTCATGAGCGCCGCCATGCGCAACGCATTGCGGGCGTAATCAGAGAAGGTCAGGAAGGTGCCGCCGTAAGGAATAAAACCACCGTGCAAAACCATACCATTAAGCATTGCAGCCATACCGAACTCACGCACACCAAATGAAATATAGTTGGCATCGGCATCATCGCCGGTAAGCCACTTGGAGCCGGAATGTTCGGTGAGGTTAGAGCCGGTCAGATCAGCAGAACCACCGATCAACTCAGGCAGGTGCGGGGCAAACGCATTCAAACTAATCTGCGATGCTTTGCGGGTTGCATTCTTCGCATCGGATGTCGCAATTTTGGCAATCTCTTCCGCAACGGCTTCGGGCCACCCAGCCGGCAATTCACCGGACATGCGTCGCTGCAGTTCTGCTGCTAATTCAGGGAACGCACTCTGATAAGCCGCAAAACCCTCGTTCCAAGCAGCCTCTGCAGCAGCACCGCTGCTGCGTGCATCCCATGCGGCACAGATCTCGGCGGGTATTTCAAACGGTGCATAGGGCCAGTCCAGCGCTTCACGGGTAGCCGCAATTTCGGCATCACCCAAGGGCGCACCGTGAGTGGCTTCGGTGCCCTGCTTGTTCGGCGAACCGAAACCAATAATGGTTTTGCAACAAATCAGACTTGGCTTATTAGATGCCAGAGCCTTATCAATAGCTGCCTGAAGCGCTTTAGGGTCGTGCCCGTCAACACCGGGAACCACATGCCAACCATAAGCTTCGAAACGGGCGGGCGTATCATCGGTAAACCAGCCGTCAACGTCACCGTCAATTGAAATGCCGTTGTCGTCGTAAAAACAAATTAACTTGCCCAGCTTTAAGGTGCCGGCGAGTGAGCAGGCTTCGTGCGAAATACCTTCCATCAAACAACCGTCACCGAGGAATACCCAAGTGCGATGGTCAATGACATCGTGACCCGGGCGATTAAACTGAGCCGCGAGAACCTTCTCGGCAACGGCCATACCAACAGCATTGGTCAGGCCCTGACCCAAGGGCCCGGTGGTTGTTTCAATGCCAATCTCAGGCTCATACTCAGGATGACCTGCGGTGCGGGAGCCCAGCTGGCGGAAGTTTTTGATCTCATCCATTGTCAACGGGTAGCCGCTCAGATGCGACAGCGCGTACAACAACATTGACCCATGCCCATTGGAAAGCACAAAGCGATCCCGATTAATCCACAATGGATTCATAGGGTTATGGGTCATATAGTCGTTCCAGAGCACCTCAGCGATATCAGCCATACCCATCGGGGCTCCGGGATGACCGGAATTTGCTGCCTGCACTGCGTCCATAGCAAGAGCACGTATCGCGTTAGCAAGGTCTCTACGAGAAGGGTACACACCCTCGGTGTTGTTGCGGGTCTTTGAATTTACAGCCATTTTTTATCGTTTTTATAGTTAGGGGCCGGAGGGCCGGATAACGGGCGCGCATTGTCGCCTACCTGTGCTCGGGTGGCAATACAAGCAAGCCGCGAGCCAAACAGATTGGGCATTGATGAACACCAATCGCCGAATTATGCAGGCAAATTGTCCACTGGATGCGCTCAAGTACGCAAAGTCTGTTCCGGAGACACCCACATCACCACTAAAGTCACACTAGCAGCGCTAAGTGCGCTTATAATCCTCGCCTGCTTAATTATCAGGAAACGAAATTAGCTATGGCAAACAACTACCAATTTACGTCCGAGTCCGTGTCTGAAGGTCATCCGGACAAAATGGCCGACCAGATATCCGATGCAGTACTGGATGCTGTTATTGCGCATGACGCCGACGCCCGTGTGGCGGTAGAAACCGTGGTTAAAACGGGTTTCGTGATGCTGGCAGGCGAACTCACCACATCAGCCCCAACCAATTTCGAACGACTGGTTCGGGATGTAGTGCTCGATATTGGCTACAACAGCTCCGACATGGGCTTTGATGGCGAATCCTGTGCGGTTCTTAATGCCATTGGCGCGCAATCGCCGGATATCGCTCAAGGTGTTGACCGCGGTGACCCGCGTGAACAGGGTGCCGGCGATCAGGGCCTCATGTTCGGTTATGCCAGTAATGAAACCGACGTCTTAATGCCTGCAGCCATTTCACTGTCTCATCAGCTGGTTAAGCGCCAGGCCGACGTCCGCAAATCGGGTGAACTGCCGTGGTTGCGTCCGGATGCAAAGAGTCAGGTCACACTGAACTATGTTGACGGCAAACCGGTAGGTATCGATGCCGTGGTGCTTTCGACTCAGCACAACCCTGAAATCAGTCAGGAAGCGCTGCGCGAAGCTGTAATGGATATCATTATTAAGCCGATCCTGCCTGCTGAATGGCTTAACGCAGACACCAAATACCACATCAATCCAACCGGCAAGTTCGTTATCGGTGGCCCAGTTGGTGACTGCGGTCTGACCGGACGAAAAATTATTGTCGACACCTATGGCGGCATGGCCCGTCATGGTGGCGGTGCATTCTCAGGTAAAGATCCGTCTAAGGTTGACCGCTCAGCCGCCTATGCAGGCCGCTACGTTGCAAAAAACATTGTCGCAGCAGGTCTGGCAGAACGTTGCGAAGTTCAGCTTTCCTATGCCATTGGTGTTGTCCAACCAACATCTATCAGCGTCGAAACTTTCGGCACGGGTAAAGTCGATCATGAAACCTTGACTAAGCTCATCCGTGAACACTTCGACCTTACACCTTACGGTATCCGCGAAATGCTTGACCTTCGCCGCCCGATTTATCGCGCCACAGCAGCTTACGGTCACTTTGGCCGTAAAGATGTCGAATTCTCATGGGAGAAAACCGACAAAGCTGAAGCACTTAAAGCCAGCGTTTAAGCGCGGCTGTTACTAGGAGAACATATATCATGAGTACCGAAGCAGCCGTAGTGCTGAAAGATTATCTCGTCGCCGATATCACACTCGCCGACTTTGGTCGTAAAGAAATCCGCATCGCCGAAACTGAAATGCCGGGACTGATGCAGATTCGCAAAGAATACGCTGGCAAAAAACCGCTAGCCGGTTCCCGCATCATGGGTTCTTTGCATATGACCATTCAAACCGCCGTGTTGATTGAAACATTGGTTGAACTGGGTGCAGAAGTTCGCTGGGTTTCCTGCAACATCTTCTCAACTCAGGATCACGCAGCAGCAGCGATTGCGGCTTCGGGCGTGCCCGTATTTGCCTATAAAGGCGAGACTCTGGATGAGTACTGGGAATACACCCATCGCGCCATGGAATGGTCTGACGGTGGCGTGCCTAACCGTATTCTAGATGACGGTGGCGATGCTACTCTGCTGTTAATTCTCGGTGCCAAAGCCGAAATTGACCCGTCGATTCTTGACAATCCGGGCAGCGAAGAAGAAGTTGCGCTGTTCAAGTCTATGAAACACCATCTGGCAAATCATCCTGGCTGGTACACCACCCGTCGAGATGCGATTGGCGGCGTTACCGAAGAAACTACCACCGGTGTGCAGCGTTTGTATCAAATGCAGCAAGCCGGCGACCTGCCCTTCCCTGCCATCAACGTTAACGACTCAGTAACCAAATCAAAATTCGACAACCTTTACGGTTGCCGCGAGTCATTGGTCGATGGCATCAAGCGCGCTACTGACGTCATGATTGCCGGCAAGATTGCGATCGTTGCCGGCTACGGTGACGTGGGCAAAGGTTGTGCGCAGTCACTGAAAGGTCTGGGTGCCACAGTATGGGTTACCGAAATCGATCCGATCTGCGCTTTGCAGGCGGCGATGGAAGGCTTCCGCATTGTGACTATGGAAGAAGCCGCACCGATTGCGAATATTTTCGTCACCACCACCGGCAACTTTAATGTCATCACCCATGACCACATGGCTGCGATGAGAAATCAGGCTATTGTTTGCAATATCGGTCACTTCGACAATGAAATTGAAGTGGCTTCTTTGCAGAAGTACGAATGGGAAAATATTAAGCCACAGGTTGATCACATCATCTTCCCGGACGGTAAACGCATCATCCTGCTGGCCGAAGGTCGCTTGGTGAATCTGGGTTGCGGAACAGGTCACCCCAGCTTCGTGATGTCCAACTCGTTCACCAACCAGGTGATGGCACAGATCGAATTGTGGGAGAGCCCGGATAACTACCAGAATGAAGTTTACGTGCTGCCCAAGCATCTCGATGAGAAGGTCGCACGTTTGCATCTGGAGCAGCTGGGCGTTCACCTCACCGAGCTGACAGACGCTCAAGCGAAGTACATTGACGTTCCGACAGAAGGCCCTTACAAACCTGCGCACTATCGCTATTAAGCCGGTCGTCACCAGCAAGCCCCTGAAAAAGCCCTCCCCGGAGGGCTTTTTCTTGCCCTAAATACAGTATTTCCGGACGCCAGCAGCGATAATCATGTGATGCAGGTCAGAGTTTAAAAAAGGCAAACCCACTATAGTTATGAAACTCACTCGACCTTAAATCCGCATGGCTAAAGCACACTCGGCAGAGCATGAACGAACAGGTTATAAAACTCGCTCAGATCACTGACCCGCATTTGCATGCTCATAAAGATGCACGCATGCGCGGCGTCAACACCTGCAACACGCTAAAGGCAGTATTGCTGTCTCTTATACACATCTCCGAGCCCACGAGACAAGAGGCA
>CAJXQV010000018.1 GCA_913058165.1 uncultured Chromatiales bacterium
TTGCCTCTTGTCTCGTGGGCTCGGAGATGTGTATAAGAGACAGGTCCTGACTTTTGGCGCCATGCGCCTTCAAGATTTCGAAAATAATGTCTTGTTTGCGTGACCGGGCAAGACCTTCAAGACCCATTGAGCTAGCCAGTGCTACCAGTTCGGCTACCTGCGTGTTCTTCAGTTCGTTAAGGTGCAGAAGGTTCTTGTTCTTCTCCAGCTCATCTTTACGAATGATGTCGTTCTCAGTAAATGTGCCGAACTCTTCGCTATCCGGGCGACGCCGACGACCGCGGGTTTTATTACCGCCCTTGGCGCCATCACCACCTTTATTGTGGTTAGAACGATTACCGCCACGATTATTGCCGCCTTTGCTACCACCGCCACCGCCACTGCCATCGCCATTGCTATTGCCGCCACCAGCACCGGAACGAGCAGAACTTCCTAAATAACCTCTCACAGGTTCTTCTCCAGAAATTCCGCTAACTGTTTCTTGGACACCGCACCTACCTGCTGAGCCTCAACAACTCCGTTCTTAAACAAAATAAGTGTCGGAATGCTGCGAATGCCATATTGCTGTGGCGTTTTCGGGTTTGCGTCAACATCGACCTTCGCAATATTCAGCCGGCCTTCATACTCGGGGGCCAGCTCTTCAAGGATCGGACCAATCATTTTGCAAGGACTGCACCACTCTGCCCAGAAATCGACCAGAACAGGTACCGCTGACTCCATGACATCAGACTGAAAACTCGTATCGCTTACGTGCGCTATGCTCATATTTCACTTTCGCTATATAAAATTTGGGAAATTATTGGGAAGTTTAAGGCTATTGACAAAAAATGCTGTATTTGAATTTGGCCGGGAAATCGGCATGGGCTATAAGCCCTGAGTGTGTATTCGCTGCTTAAGCCAGTGTCTCCCCAAAAGACACACTTAAACAGTCACCTAAATCTTCAGTAAGAATTGCTATAACGTTTTATTACGCCACTAATGAAGGTTTGCGCCGAATCAGGCACAATGCACTGCGATCTAGGGTTTGGGCTTAAAGTCTAACCCAACACAGGTCGTGTTCTGGCTCTTCGATTCGGCGGGTGCGGTTAAAACCGCAAGTCGTTAACCAATTTGACCCCTTCCGGAACAATATTGCAAGTGCTATTGGCACTTTTTAAGGGAATACTGCAGCACCATGAGTGAATCAAAAACCCCAGAAGCAGATATCAGCTTCGCCAGTCTCGACCTTCCTGAAGAACTTCAGGCAGGCATCCGCAAAACAGGCTTTACCCATTGCACGCCGATTCAAGGGCAAACACTGCCCATTGCACTCAGTGGCAAAGACGTCGCCGGTCAGGCGCAAACAGGCACGGGCAAAACAGCCGCATTCCTGATTGCTACATTCAGCCATTTGTTGCGCAACCCGTTGCCCGCCGACCAGGCAACTGACAAAAACCCACGCGCAGTCATCCTGGCACCTACCCGCGAACTCGCATTGCAAATTCACTCGGACTGCGGGTCACTTGGTGCGGCCACAGGCTTACGTTGTCAGGTGGTCTTTGGTGGCGCCGATTACGACAAGCAACGAGACAAACTCCAAGCGGGCGTTGATGTGCTGATCGGTACACCGGGTCGATTTATTGACTACCTCAAGCAAGGTGTATTCAACCTGAATTCTGTTCAGGTAATGGTGCTAGATGAGGCCGACCGTATGTTTGACCTGGGTTTCATCAAAGACATCCGCTACGTCATGCGCCGTCTGCCGCCGGCAGATATGCGGCTTAATCTGCTGTTCTCAGCAACGCTCAACCAAAAGGTTCTCGAGCTGGCCTATGAGCACATGAATGATCCGGTTTCGGTTCGAATTGAACCGGAAAAAGTGACCGCCGACAAGGTAACTCAGGCCGTCTACTTCCCGGGCAACCACGAAAAGCAGCGCTTGCTCGTTAACCTACTGCGCGAAGTGGACGCACAGCGAACCATGGTGTTCGTTAACATGAAACACCAGGCAGAAAAAGTTGCCGTACTGCTATCCGCGAACGGCTTTAGTGCGTCAGCTATATCGGGCGACGTGCCACAGAACAAACGTATGCGGATGCTGGAATCTTTCCAGTCGGGTGAACTGGCTATTTTGATTGCAACCGACGTTGCATCACGCGGCTTGCATATTGATGGAGTCACTCACGTGGTTAACTACGACCTGCCTCAGGATTGCGAAGACTACGTGCATCGTATCGGACGAACTGCGCGCGCCGGCGCCTCCGGCGATGCCATTAGCTTTGCCTGCGAAAGCTATGCAATGACTATGCCCGACATCGAAAAATACATTGGGTTTTCGATTCCGGTTAAGCCCATTACACCAGAACTTCTGGCCGAAGTGACTGTTCCAAAAATGCCGCCCCGCAAACGCAGCGGACCATCAAAAGGCGGCGCAGGTGGCCGTGGCAGACCGCACAGCGGTGGTGGACAGCACCGCAGACGTTAGACTGCGCTTAAAGCTCTAAGGGTTTCAGGTCAAACAGGTTCCGGGGCATTCATCGCCCCGGGACCTAATAGTTCATCAAGGCTGTGCACCGATGCGAAGGTTTCAATCACACGGGCGGGCAGGCTTGTATCGGGGCGCTCAACCGCAACCACCCGATCAATTCCGTAGTCTCTCGCAGCACGCAGCACCGACAAGCTGTCGTCAACAAACAAACTTCTGCTGCGATCAAACCCCAAACTAGCCTGCAGCGCGGGCCAAAACTCCGCTCGCTCTTTCGGATAGCCGAACTCATGCGATGTGACCATGCCATCAAAATAGTGGTCAAAATCCACCGCTGATAATTTAACCCGCAGGGCTTCCGGATGCGCGTTTGTCACAAGAATTAACCGCCGATGGCTTTTTTGTACGGCCTCCAGAAAGCGGCGGGTATCTGGCAAAAAGCCCACCTTATGACCAATAGACTGTTTGAGCGCCGCCATATCCAGATCCAGAGCTTCGCTCCAGTACTCGAGGCAATACCACTCGAGGCTGCCCTCTTTAGCCGCGAAGAGCTCGAAGAGGTCGGCGCGGGCGTCAGCCTCGGAGATATCACGCTTTAACGCTATGCGAGCCGGCACCAGTTCCCGCCAGAAGTAATGGTCGAAGGCCAGATCAAGCATGGTGCCGTCCATATCAAGCAGGACGGTGTCGCAATGACCCCAATCGACACTTCGCTGCTTTGCTTTATTTCCCTCGGTCATTCCGATACTTTACGGCATTCGCTATCGATTGTGGTTGCAACCAACAGGCCATCCCATGCAGACAAACCTGAAACAACTCATCCCCGACGTTCTCACCATTGCCCGTGAAGCGGGGCAGGATATCCTGGAGATCTACCAGAGTGATATCGACGTAGAAACCAAAGCCGATGATTCACCTTTAACCGCCGCCGATCGCGCAGCGCATAACCGCATTGTTGCCGGACTGACCGCGTTAACACCCGGCATTCCGATTCTGTCGGAAGAGTCTGTTGTTATACCTTTTGCGGAACGGTCAGGCTGGAAGGAATACTGGCTCGTCGACCCACTCGATGGCACCAAAGAATTTATTAAAAAGAACGGTGAGTTCACCGTTAATATTGCGCTGATCCAGGGGCATAAGTCTGTGCTTGGGGTTGTGCATGTCCCCGATAAAGACACCGACTATTTTGGCTGCACTGAAACCGGCTCATTTATACAGCGCGCGGGCGAAGCTGCCATCACAATTCGCGTAACGACTCCGGCACCGTCCCCTGTGCGTGTCGTTGGCAGTCGCTCACACCGTGGTGAGCTTGTTGACGCCTATCTGAAAAAGCTGGGTTCACACGTGATGGTATCCATGGGCAGTTCGCTAAAGCTGTGCCTGGTCGCAGCAGGGGAAGCAGACGTCTACCCCCGCCTCGGCCTGACATCAGAATGGGACACCGCCGCCGCACAGGCTATAGTTGAATGTGCCGGTGGCTGCGTTATCGGCCTCGATGCCAAACCACTGCTGTATAACGCGAAAGCAGACATTCTGAACCCACATTTCATTGTTTATGGCGATGGCTCAAAAGACTGGACCCGCTATCTGTAAGGTGAAATAACGCCCTCAAGATGTCGCTTGGGAGACCCATGAAAGACTGCTAGAATGCTCTCAAGCTACCTGCAAAGGCTCCGGAACAATAGTAGCCGCATAAAAATACCCGGACAGACCGACAGGAACAACCCGCAGGTCAATATCCCAAGAAGTTACTGCTGATGCAGTATGAGCGATAGTACTGATTGTAAATTCATGAGTGATAACGTCGAAACCAGCGTATTCCGTGCCCGCTCCCGCCTTAAAGAGTTGCGGGTTGCGCATCATGATCTTGATATCTCGATTCATGAGCTATCAGTCAATCCGAACATCGACCTGCTAAAGATCAAACGCCTGAAAAAACAGAAACTCCGCATCAAAGACATGATTGTCCGCATTGAGAGCCAGTTAATTCCAGACCTCAACGCGTAAATGCTCGGCTGCTTGAGGTCCTCGCCAACTGCCGTATCCAGATGCTTGTCGGAACTCCTTACATATAAGGAAGATTCACAAGCCTTTGTTTCTAATGGATAATCGAAGCAGTTCTGTGATGCCTGTCACGATAGTGCTGCGCCAGCATGTCGAAAAAAAAGACAATACGCCAAAATGCCCAGTGAAGAACCGCTGGCGCAGAGCATAACGAGCGGTCGCCGCGCATCGCCTGGGGGAAATAGTGAGACTGGCATCACACTAAATAATTGATTTTCCGACTTTAGTTAAATCGAAGCACTTACGACATTTAGCTGGCACGCATTCTGCAAGATACAAGTGACACTAAAACTCGTATCAATAACAAGAAGGTTTATTTATAAACCCTTGCTTCGCTCTCTGGAGTTTTAGCTCGTCCGTTCCGTGCCAATAAAACCCGCCGTCAGGCGGGTTCTTTTTTTGCCTCAACCTAAGTACTAACGGCCTTCAGCCTGATCGTCCGATGCCACTGCAGACTCTGCGGGTGCATGGGCATCCGTATCTCACGGCAATCAGCAATACCAACAAGAAAATCTTGTTCGGAACAACTATTAGCCTTTTCCATGACTGGCCAAAAACTGTTGAAACAAAGCCTTCAGCCGCTCTAGACTATCCGCATCACCAAGACCATGGTCCCCCGCTAAAAGGGTAAACCGCCCCTGGCATTCCAACGCAAACCGCAAACCATTACGATACGGTATAACCTCATCACGCCAGCCGTGCACAAGGGTTGCTTGGCAGCGCAATGGCAACGGGTTAAACGCCTCGTAGCCCGGCACATAAATTGCTGTGGCCATCAGGAACAGGCCGGTAACCGCAATACGGTGGGCGACGGCAGCGCTCACTGCAGCGCCCATACTGCTGCCCACAAGCAGCACCGGTGTGGGTTGTTGCATGCACCATGTAAAGAGCTTCTCGATACGGTCTGCGGGATCATCGATACCACGATAATCAAGTGATTCAACACGCCAGCCGGCCTGCTCAGCCAGCGGCGTTAGCGCCCTGATTTTTGTGCCGTCGGGACCGCCCTCCTGACCGTGAGAAAAGCACACTACTCCTCGTTGCGAACTCATTAACTAAACATCCGCCACAGCCCTCTCACGACCAAGCCAGGCCACTGCAAAGGCGACCAGGAATGGCACCACCCGCTCAACAATGTCGCCTGGGGTATTCGGCATCCAGTTAAAAACAACGGTTAAACCAAAGCCCAGCCAAAGGCTTATCAACGCCGGCGTACGGCGAATGCGCACATTCGCAATGAACAGCAGCACCATGGGGCCGAATGCGGCGCCTAGCGCATGCCAGGCGAACAACACCCGGTCAAAAATTGATGACGGCAGGAACAAAGAAATTGCGCAGGCGATAACCGTCACCAATGTCACCACAATCCTCGAGTCGGTAAGCACTTTGTCATGCGCACGACTGTCTGTAAGATTCCAGTCACGCGCAATAGATGATGCCGCCACCAGCAGCTGGCTGTCGGCTGTCGACATGATTGCCGACAGCACGCCGGCAATCATCACTCCGGCAATTACCGGCGGCAGCAACTGCTGGGTTGCATAAAAGAAAATCTGCTCTTCATTACCCGTGGTTGGAAACAATACCCTCGCCGACCAACCAAGAACTAGCATGCCGCTGAACACAATAGATGCCCAGCCAACAGCAATAATCCTGCCCTGACGTAAGCTCGCATCATCCTTAATGGCCATAAAACGATTCATTACATGAGGCTGGCCGATATACGCGACACCCGGACTGAGCATGCCAAACACAAAACCCACTGCGGCAAGGCCGCTGTACTTACCGGTAAAACTGAGAAAAACCTCATCCTCCATACCGGCCATTCCAGCCCACAAGCCTGAAAACCCGCCGACTTCCAACAGACACAGCACCGGCAACAAGGCGGCCACCGATACCATTAGCACGGCTTGCACGGCATCGGTAACCGCAACGGCCCAAAAGCCGCCAATAAGGGTGTACACCAACACGATGGCAGCACCAAAAAGGATGGCCACGGTCGGAGCCATGCCAAAGCTGCTGGAGAATGCGAGGCCGGCGCCCTGAAACTGCGCCGCAATGTAGAACATAAGGCTAACCAGAACGATGATCGAAGCAGAGCGGATCACCACGTTGCTGCCATCACGGTCGTAACGTCCAAATAGAAGTTCGGACAAAGTCACTGCATCGTCGCGCTCGGCTGCCTGTCGCAGGCGCGGCGCTACATAGGTCCAACTGAATACATAACCGCCGAGCACTCCCGGCAAGAACCAGAAGGCCTCCATGCCCACAGCATAAGCAGTACCGCTGACACCCAACAACGACCATGCGGATGACGAACTGGCCGAAGCACTGAGGCTCGCAACCCATGGCCCAAGCTGACGACCACCGAGGAAATAATCCTCCTGATCGATGGTGCGCTTCTGTGCCCAGACACCGATCAATACCAACACGATCATGTAGGCAACAAGCGTTATCATGATCCAAAAAGAATCAGTCATTTATAAAGATCATCCTCGTAAACTTCCTGCAGCATCGCAAATTTGAACATCAGCGGCAACACGAACCCATCATTACGACCGATGCAATACAATGCCAACTCCCAACTGACATACATGGAATCGATGAGCGATAACTGGCAATTCTGGATTGATCGCGGCGGCACATTCACCGATGTGATTGCCCGCGAGCCCTGCGGAAAATTACGTATTCAAAAACTGCTGTCAGATAATCCATCGATGTACGCCGATGCCGCTGCCGAAGGCATTCGCCGTTTTCTGAGCAAAGCAGAGTCACCTAGGGTCAGTTTTATCAAGATGGGCACAACTGTTGCGACGAATGCGCTGCTCGAACATGCCGGTGAGGCGGTAGCATTGATTACCACCCGCGGCTTTGCAGATGCATTGAAAATTGGCAACCAGAGTCGTCCGGATATTTTCGCGCTCAATATAAGTAAACCACCGCCGCTCTATGACGCTGTATTTGAAGTCGGTGAAAGAGTTTCTGCCGATGGCACTGTGCTGCAGGAGCTTGATGAACCCACGGCACGGGATATCTTGGAAAACATCTGTGCTAGCGGCATTCGCAGTGTCGCCATATGTTTGCTGCACAGCTATCTGTTTCCCCTGCATGAACAACGACTGTTTGAATTGGCGCGGCAAGCCGGCATTCAGCACATCTCTGTGTCACACCGGTTAAGTGGCTTACAGCATTTCATCAGTCGTGGACAAACCACCGTAGCCGATGCCTACGTCACTCCGGTGCTCAGCAAATACATTAAAAGTTTTCGGCAGGCGCTGGCAGCCAATAAACACACACCGGCATACTTTTTAATGATGCAAAGTAACGGCGGCATGGTTGTTGCCGATAAGTTATGCGGCAAAGACAGCATCCTGTCGGGCCCAGCCGGTGGCATGGTGGGTATGGCAGCCGCAGGCAAGCGCGCAGGCCTGACGCGTCTCATCGGCTTTGATATGGGCGGTACATCCACTGATGTATCTGTGTATGACAACGGTCATGAACTCAGTCGCGAAACCGAAATTGGCGGCAGTTTTATTCAAACGCCTATGATCAATATTCACACTATTGCTGCTGGTGGCGGCTCGGTTCTGAGCTATGCAGACAGTCGCTTGCAGGCAGGCCCCGATTCGGCCGGTGCTTTCCCCGGGCCATTGTGCTATCTGAACAGCGGCCCGCTGACCGTTACCGATGCCAATCTTCTGACCGGACACATACAGGCAAGCGCCTTTCCAGCTGTGTTTGGTCCTTCGGGCTCCGAGCCCTTAAGTATCGACAGCGTTAAAGACGCCTTCGCCGCACTGACACGAACCATCAACTCCTCCAAGGGATTGGCATACACCCCAGAACAAACGGCCTGCGGATTTATCCGTGTTGCCACCGAGAGCATGGCCAACGCAATACGACACATCACCGGCCAACAGGGGAAGAATCCGGCGGACTTTACTCTGTGTTGCTTCGGTGGCGCAGGCGGGCAGCATGCCTGTGCTGTTGCAGAACTGCTGGGTATCAGGCAAATCCTGATTGACCCGTTTGCCAGCGTGCTGTCAGCCTACGGCATTGGAATTGCCCCGGTCAGCAGGGTTAAGCAATTGACAGTTAACCTACCCGTGGAAGGCGGCACCGAGCAACTTGCCGCAACAATCGACCAACTCCGAGCCGAGTGCGAAGCTGCATTACCCGCTCAGGATATCGATCCGGCAACGCTCCGGTCAGTGGCTCGTTTGTTTATTAAAGTTAGCGGTAGCGATAACACCGTGCCCGTGAGCACTCCTATGCTTGAAACCCTGCGGAAGGATTTTGCCGATGCACACAAGCAACGGTTTGGTTTTTGCCCGGCGATCGACGCCGTTCTTCTAATAGACAGCATCGAAATTCAAACAACCGCAGAAACCCTGGCGACCACCACAGGCACTCTGGAGACGGAGGCATTGGCGCATGCACCAAGCACTGCTGAGGTCTATCTCGATGATAAATGGCAGACCATTCCATGCATCACACTCGAATCCATTGTTAGTGGCGAAGAACTCGCGGGACCTGCGCTAATCGTTGAGGCCAACTCAAGCATCATGCTGCCGCAGGGTTGGAAGGCGCATGTAAATACAGGCCTGCAGCTGTTACTCAACCAGCATGAAACTCGTTCGCAGGCCACTTCTAACCCCGAAGTAGCCGACCCGGTATTGCTGGAAATATTCAACCGACGCTTCATGCACATTGCCGCTCAAATGGGTGATGCGCTGCAAGCATCCGCCCGATCTACCAACATCAAAGACCGGCTGGACTTCTCTTGCGCCCTATTCAATAACGCCGGCGAACTCATCGCTAATGCACCTCATATACCGGTTCATCTCGGCTCGATGGACAGCTGCGTACAAGCCTTATTAGAGCAGCACCGCAGTGGCTTTATGCAAGGCAATAGCTATATCAGCAACTCGCCGTTCTCGGGGGGCACCCACCTGCCCGACATCACTGTTGTATCGCCACTGCTCGATGAAACCACCGGCGAGATCCAGTGCTTAATCGCATCGCGCGCGCATCACGCCGATATCGGTGGCATTAGTCCCGGATCGATGCCAGCAAACAGTCACTCCATTTCAGAGGAAGGTATTATCTTTGATGGTTTTTGTATTGTCAGTGATGGCGTTATGCGTGAGCAGGCTCTGCGTGACCGCCTGACCGAAGGGTCGCTGCCCGCCAGAAACCCCGAGCAGAACATTGCAGACCTAATGGCCCAGCTGGCGGCCAACACGCAAGGTCAGAGACTCTTTAAAAATCTGCAGGACGAGATGGGCGCTGCGACAGTGACCCACTATATGGAGCATGTGCTCGATAATGCCGAACAGGTTATTCGTACGGCGATACAAGGCCTGAGCGGCGGCAGCTATAGCTATGAAATGGATAGCGGCGAAGCGATCACTGTCGCTATACATATCGACCACAGCCAGCGCTCGGCAACCATAGATTTCAGCGGCACCAGTCCGCAGAGCCCAACTAATTTTAATGCCCCGGCAGCGATATCTAGAGCGGCCGTCATGTATGTGTTCAGAACCCTTGCACAAAAGCCTATTCCACTGAACGCGGGTTGCCTGCGGCCATTGACCATTGTGCTTCCGGAAGCATCGCTGTTAAGTCCGGATAACAAGGCTGCGGTTGTGGCAGGAAACGTTGAAACATCGCAATGCATTGTCGACACGTTGTTTGCAGCACTTGGCGTATTGGCCGCATCACAGGGCACTATGAACAATCTGACATTCGGCAATGCCATGCACCAGTATTACGAAACGTTGGGTGGTGGCTCAGGAGCGGGCGCCGATTTTGATGGTTGCGATGCCGTACAAACCCACATGACCAACTCACGACTCACCGACATCGAAATTCTAGAATCGCGCTACCCGGTAAGAGTGGCCGAGTTTTCGATTCGAGCTGACTCCGGTGGAGCGGGCAAGCATTGCGGCGGCAATGGACTTATCCGGGAGTTTGAATTTCTCGAGGCTATGGAAGTGTCGATATTGTCGAACCACCGACGCATCGCGCCATTCGGACTGCACCATGGCGGCTCTGCGGCAACCGGAATTAACCTGCTAAAACAGGGCGAAACCAACAGTGTGTTGAGTGCAACTGCCACAGTGGCAGTGCAGCCCGGTGACCGGGTGCGCATTGTGACTCCCGGCGGCGGCGGTTACGGCAAGGCGTGAACCCGGTTCATTGCGGACATATTCGGCGTGACCGCACTTTCTGTTAGGCATGAACTTACGGTCGCAACACAATTGAACCGCTGGTGCGACGCGCTTCCAGGTCAGCGTGCGCCTGTGCAACATCAACTAACGCATACTCATGATTAATTGAAACGTTTACCGCCCCACTAGTGAGCACTGAGAACAAAGCATCGCGTGCAGCATGCAGGCCGGCCTCATCGGCAATAAAGTCAAATAACACCGGACGGGTTAGATACAAAGACCCACGGGCCGCGAGCTCCAGCGGCGAAAAGGGTTTAACCGGACCTGAGGCGTTGCCATAAGTCACCATCGTGCCATGGCGCCGCAAACAATCCAGCGATTGAATAAACGTATCCTGACCCACCGAGTCATACACAGCGGCCACCCCGGCAGCACCCGTTAACTCGCGCACCCGGGCAACAAAATCAGGATCACCGGCCATTACTATTTCGGCACAGCCATTAGCGCGCGCCAACTCAGCTTTTGCTTCAGTGCTAACAACGCCGATAACGCGGGCGCCTAAGCTATGCGCCCATTGCGATGCAATCAACCCAACACCGCCGGCGGCCGCATACAACAAAACGGTGTCGCCGGCTTGCACGCGATAACTTTTAAACAATAAGTACCAAGCTGTAAAACCTTTCAACATTGCCGCAGCTGCTGTTGCTTCATCAATACCCTCAGGCAAAACAACAACACGGTTAGCTGCAACAACCCGTTCTGATGCATATGCACCCGGTGGCTGACTGGCATACGCCACCCGATCACCGATAACCACTCCGGTCACACCGGAACCAACCGCAGTCACTGCACCGGCCGCCTCAAGGCCCAAACCCGCAGGCATTTTCAGCGGGTATAAGCCAGAGCGGTGATAGGCTGTCTCTTATACACATCTGACGCTGCCGACGATCTACTCTGTGTAGA
>CAJXQV010000019.1 GCA_913058165.1 uncultured Chromatiales bacterium
GTGTATAAGAGACAGCCTCATCCCCCGGATAAGCGGAACCGATTTCATGTTTAATGCGTTCTGCCGTGGCCTCACCAATGAGGATGCCGTAGTTGCGGCGCACATAGTTCAGAATGGCATCATCGAAACGATCGCCGCCGATGCGCACAGATGCTGCATAAACGATGCCGTTCAAAGAGATAACCGCCACTTCAGATGTGCCACCACCAATATCCAGTACCATGGAGCCGCGTGCTTCATGCACCGGCATGCCTGCACCAATAGCCGCAGCCATTGGCTCATCAATAAGAAATACTTTGCGTGCGCCGGCGCCTTCGGCAGATTCTTTAATAGCGCGGCGTTCCACCTGAGTTGAGCCGTAAGGTACGCAAACCAGTACGCGTGGGCTGGGGCGGAAAAAGCGATTGCCGTGCGCTTTGGCAATAAAATGCTGCAGCATTTTTTCGGTGATCGTGAAATCGGCGATAACACCGTCTTTCAGGGGGCGGATTGCGGTGATGTTGCCCGGCGTGCGGCCCAGCATGTTCTTGGCCTCGGCACCTACGGCAACAATACTCTTGCCTTTGCCCGGTTCATCGCGGATGGCGACAACAGAGGGTTCGTCGAGCACAATCCCCTGACCACGGACGTATATAAGTGTATTTGCCGTTCCAAGATCTATGGAAAGGTCGTTAGAGAAGTATCCGAAAAGACTTTTGAACATTTCGAGGCAGCTTATGACCAATAGGTGAATTGGTCGCTACTCTAGCAACGAGGGGGAAATCGGGCAAGCGCGGTGTATCATTGCGCTCCTTTCAATCCGTATGCAGGTGTTTTCATGCCCTTGTCGAAGCAGGATATAGACCATATCGCCCTATTGGCCCGCCTTGAGGTGGCGCCACAGGAGAAGGGTGATTACGTAGAGAAACTGTCGCAGATCATAGAGTTGGTCGAACAGTTGCGCGCGGTAGACACCACTGGCGTGGTGCCGATGGCGCATCCGCTCGATATGGTTCAGCGTCTGAGACCGGATTCGGTCACCGAGACGGATCAGCGTGATTACCTGCAGCAGAATGCGCGTGACACTGAAAATGGCTTGTATACAGTTCCCAAAGTTATTGAGTAACGCATTGCCGCGCCGTATACGTTGGTGCTGAGTGATGCAAACATAGAGATCTATTGACACGATGAGCACTCTGCTTCCCGATTTCGCTGAAATGGCCCGGGCGTTACGCGCCGGAAAAGTCAGCAGCCGTGAACTAACCGGCGATTGTCTGGCACGTATTAAGCGTCACGACAGCACACTTAATTCTTTTATATCGGTTTATCCCGAGCAGGCCCTGGCCGCCGCCGATGCCGCGGATAAGGCCATCGCCTCCGGCAGTGCCGGGCCGCTCACCGGCATCCCGATGGCGCATAAAGATATTTTTTGCGCTGAAGGCACCCGCACCACGGTGGGCTCGAAGATGCTCGATAACTTTGTTGCACCCTATGACTCGCGGGTTGTCAGTGGTTTGGCAGCGGCGGGTATGGTTTCGGTGGGCAAAACCAACATGGACGAGTTTGCGATGGGCTCTTCCAATGAGACCAGTTATTTTGGTCCTGTGAAAAATCCCTGGGATCTGCAGCGCTCACCGGGAGGTTCATCCGGTGGTTCAGCTGCGGCGGTTGCTGCAGGCTTGGTGCCCGCAGCAACCGGCACCGATACGGGCGGTTCAATTCGTCAGCCGGCAGCACTCACTGGCCTTACCGGCCTGAAGCCGACCTATGGCAGGGTTTCCCGCTATGGCATGGTCGCGTTTGCTTCGAGCCTGGATCAGGCCGGCACTCTGACCCGCAGCGCGGCCGATGCCGCGCTAATGTTGGGTGCAATGGCCGGTTTCGATGAGCGTGATTCCACCTGTGCAAATGTTCCCGTGCCCGATTACTCAGCTACGCTGAATGACTCCTTGCAGGGTAAAACCATCGGTGTGCCGAAAGAATTTTTCGATGATGGGCTCGAAGCGGGCTGCGCTCAGGCGGTGCAGGATGCGATTAAGCAGTACCAAGAATTAGGCGCAGTAGTTAAAGAAGTGTCGCTGCCTAATCTCGCGATGTCGGTACCGGTGTATTACATCGTGGCACCTGCAGAGTGCTCATCGAATCTATCGCGGTTTGACGGCGTGCGTTTTGGGTATCGCACCGAGTCGACCGGTGATTTGGCCGACATGTATACGCGCACTCGCAGCGAAGCTTTCGGTGCCGAAGTGAAGCGGCGCATCATGACCGGTGCTTATGTGCTCTCCGCCGGTTATTACGATGCCTACTATCTGCAGGCGCAAAAAGTGCGGCAGTTGATCAGTGATGATTTGAGCCACTGCTTTGCTGAAGTGGACGTCATCATGGGCCCAACCACGCCCACCCCGGCATTTAAACTGGGCGAGAAGATGAACGATCCTGTGCAGATGTACCTGAATGATATGTACACCATAGCCGCGAATCTGGCGGGTCTGCCGGCCATATCAATTCCCTGTGGGTTCTCGCAGAACCTACCTGTTGGTTTGCAGTTAATAGGCACGCAGTTTGCTGAGGGTTTGTTACTCAACTGCGCGCATCAGTATCAGCAGGCAACTGACTGGCATCTGCGCACACCGGTAATATCCGGAGGTGCGGCATGAGTTGGGAAGTTGTCATCGGGCTTGAGGTTCATGCGCAGCTCGCCACCAAGTCAAAGATTTTCTCTGGCGCTTCGACCGCTTTCGGTGCAGAGCCCAACACCCAGGCTTGTTTGGTGGATCTCGGCTATCCGGGCGTTTTGCCGGTACTGAATGAACAGGCTGTAGCGATGGCTGTGAAATTCGGGGTAGCTATTGGTGCTGAAATTACCCGGCGCTCAGTATTTGCACGCAAAAACTATTTCTACCCGGATCTTCCTAAGGGTTATCAGATTTCGCAGTTTGAGCTGCCGATTGTTGGCAAAGGTCAGCTCACAATTAAACTGGAAGACGGTGCCGAGAAAGTTGTGGGTATTACCCGCGCACACCTCGAAGAGGATGCCGGTAAGTCGCTGCATGAAAGCTTTAGTGATCGCACCGGTATTGATTTGAACCGGGCCGGCACGCCGTTGCTTGAGATTGTTTCTGAGCCGGATATGCGCAGTGCTAAAGAAGCTGTGGCTTATATGCGCAAGATTCACCAGATTGTTCGCTACCTTGGCGTTTGTGATGGGAACATGCAGGAAGGCTCGTTTCGTTGTGATGCGAACGTGTCAGTTCGCCCGATGGGTCAGGAAGAGTTAGGCACCCGCACGGAGTTGAAAAATATCAACTCGTTCAGATTTGTTGAGCGCGCTATTAATTTTGAAATTCAACGGCAGATTGATCTGATTGAAGACGGCGGCAGAGTGACGCAGGAAACCCGACTTTATGATCCCGATAAAGACGAAACCCGTTCGATGCGCAGCAAAGAGGAAGCCAACGATTACCGTTACTTTCCTGATCCTGATTTGTTACCTGTGGTTATTGACGATGATTTCATCGCGGCCATTAAAGCTGCGCTGCCGGAGTTGCCCGAGGCCAGGGCCACCCGGTTTGCCGAGAGTTTTGGTTTGAAGTCGGCGCAGATTGAGACGTTGGTCGGAGATGTCGATATGGCTGCGTACTTTGAGCAGGTGGTAGGCGAGGGTGCGGATCCGCGCCTGGCCGCTAACTACGTGCTTGGTGATCTAACCGGTGCGTTGAATAAAGATTCGCTCGAGATCGCTGTGAGCAAGATCTCTGCTGTCGATATGGCGGGATTGATTAAGCGGGTTATGGATAACACGATCTCCGGCAAAATCGCGAAAGAAGTGTTCGAAGCAATGTGGAATGGCGAAGGCGGTGCCGACGCGGTTATCGAGAGCAAGGGCTTGAAGCAGATTACCGATACCGGCGCTATCGAAGCCGCTGTTGATCAGGTGATTGCAGATAATCCGCAGCAGGTTGAAGAATTCAAAGGCGGCAAAGAAAAGGTTCTGGGCTTCTTTGTGGGCAAGGTTATGCAGCTTACGCAGGGTAAAGCTAATCCCGGCCAGGTTAATAAGTTACTCCGCGACAAGTTGAGTGTCTGAGCATGGCGGTTGGTAAAGACACGCTGCGGCGTTTTATTTTTGAAGGTGAGGATATTCTTGGGAGCATCGTTCGTCTGGACGATGTCTGGGATACTTTGCGCACAGCTGATAACTACCCATCGCAGATAGAACCATTGGTGGGTGAAGCTGCGGCTGCGGCTGCATTGCTCGGTCGGAGTCTTAAGTTCGATGGTCGGCTTACTTTTCAGGTTCAGGGTGCAGAGCATTTGCGGTTGCTGGTTATGCAAACCGATAACAAGCTAAACCTGCGCGGCATTGCCCGTTACGGCGACAAGCTGCCGGAGTATTTTACCGAGCTCGTGGAAGGCGGGCTGTTGACCATCACCATAGAGTCAGACGGTCTGGGCGGTAAGGCTGAGCGCTATCAAAGCGTGGTGCCGCTCTCTGAAAAAACGCTGGCTGACTGCCTCGGGGTTTACTACCGCCAGTCGGTGCAGTTGCCCACAGTGTTGTTGCTGGATGCCAGTAATCAGCGTGCCGCCGGATTGATGCTGCAGGCAATGCCCGAGCGGAAGCCCGGCAGTGGTCGCTGGAAGCAGTTGGTCGAAGAGCTTAAAGGCATGGATGTGCTGCGCATGTCCGGGCTGGATGACAGTGCGCTTTTGTCGGTGCTGTTTCCCGAAGATGATATTCGTCTGTTTACGCCAGAGCCGGTTGCGTTCCACTGCGATTGTTCCGATGAGCGAATCGAGAATATGCTGCGGATGTTTGGCGTGGACGAGCTGTCGTCACTGGCATCTGATCCGGGTCCTGTTGAGATTCGCTGCGAGTTCTGCAACAAGGGATACGAAGTCTCCGGCGAACGCATGGGCAAGCTGATTGCCGAAGTCTCCCCAAGTGCCAGCGGCCCGCTGCACTAAGTATTTCATTCTGCGTTAGTGCTGCACGCGGCCAGAGTCGGTCTGCACCGTCATGCCGATAATATCGTGGTTGCGCCGGCTAGCCAGGCGTCAGTGCCGCCCGCGATTGATGAATTTGTAGCGATCATGTCGCTAAAAAGCCATAAATAGCAGCCAAAAGTCACGATGTGTAAAAAGCTCCGCTAAAGCGGGGCTTTTTACAGCTGCGGTCCGGTTTGTGCGAACGGGGGGGAGCATCGATGCTTTAGTCCCTCTTCAAATGCGGAGCTTGTATAAGTATAAAGAAATCCTTATATTTACCACCCAGATGGCGATGGAAACCACATTGAAGACCTTGCGTGCGATTGCCGAGAGCAGTCGCCTGCGCTTGCTTGCGCTTATTAACACCGGAGAGGTCTCGGTGGGCGAGTTGGTCATTGCGCTTGAACAGAGTCAGCCGCGGGTATCTCGGCATTTAAAGCTGCTGGTCGATGCAGGATTAGTGGAAAACTTCCGCGATAGTCATCATGTGTACTACCGGCTAAGTCGCGATAAGGGTGTTCAGGGGTTGTTGAAGGAAGTGTTGAGCGGTCTTATTGGTGATGCGGAAATTGCGGCCGACCTCGAACGCCTGGGCCGGGTTCGACAGGCGCGTGAGAAGGATGCCTACAGCCGCATCGATACTAAGCGTGCCTGGGCGAAGGCATTTCGTCAGAGTGCTAATGAAGGCGCTGTAGAAGAAGCGTTGGACGATGCCCTTTGTAATATTGAGTTAGGCGAACTCTTAAGCGTGCGCACCGACAGTGGCCGACTGCTGCAACACCTTGCACCGAAGGCTCGTTCGGCTACCGGAGTTGAACATTCACAGGCGATGCGTCTATTGGCACGCTCCAGACTGCAACAGGCCGGACTCGCCGAATGCACTTTGCGCAACATTGAAGGCAACGAACTGCCCTTTGCCCCGCGCAGTTTTGACACGGTGTTGTTGAACGAAGCATTGAGCCGCGCAACCGATAAACGACAGGTTTTGTCGGAGGCTGCGCGCGTGCTTCGCTCCGATGGTCGTTTGCTGGTTCTCGACTGGGTGCAGCAGGTCACATTGCAGAACAAAGATCTACCAAGCAAAAGCGAACAGGGCACAGCATTGATGGCTGAAAATCAGCTACGGACATTGTTAGCAGAGCAGGGTTTGACCGTGGTTCGTCGCAGCTGGCTGCCTGGTAAATCGCCAAATTACGCTTTGTTTATGGCGGTCCCCGTCAGCGCGTTAAAAACCGGTGCAGCCTGAGCGGCTGCGGGATAGATACTATGAGCAGTGATATCAAAGTCTCCTTTGAGTTTTTTCCTCCTAAAGATGAGGCGGCAGAAGAGAAGTTGTGGCAAACCGTTAAGCGGTTAGAGCCACTACAGCCCCGCTTCGTTTCCGTCACCTATGGTGCCGATGGGTCAACCCGCGATCGCACTCATCGCATTGTTAAGCGTATTAAGGATGAAACCAGCTTGGTTGGTGCTCCGCATCTGACCTGCGTCGGCGCAACCAAAGAAGAAGTGTTGGAGATTGCCCAGGGCTACTGGAATGAAGGCATTACCAGCATCGTCGCATTGCGCGGCGACCCACCTGTAGGGCAAGCGACTTATGTGCCTCATCCGGGTGGGTTTGCCTATGCTAACGATCTGGTTGAAGGCTTAATGGGCATCGCTGATTTTGATCTGTCGGTGGCTGCTTATCCGGAAGTGCACCCGGAAGCTCCGGGTGCTGATTTCGACCTGGATGTGCTGAAGAAAAAAATTGATGCCGGTGCGCATCGCGCAATCACGCAGTTCTTCTTTGATACTGAGCATTACCTGCGTTTTCGTGATGCTGCGGTGGCTAACGGAATTGTTGCGCCCATCGTTCCGGGTATTTTACCGATCACTAACTTTAAGAGTCTTTCCGGCTTTGCTGCCCGCTGTGGGGCGGCCGTGCCGAACTGGTTGGGTGAGCGCTTTGCCGGTTTGGATGACGACCCGGAGACCCGGCAAATGATCGCTGCCAATGTCGCTATCGAGCAGGCGCAGCTATTGCAGCGTGAGGGCGTGAATGAGTTTCATTTTTACACACTTAATCGGGCTGAGCTGAGCTACGCGATCTGTTACGCACTGGGCGTCCGGCCTCTGAGTGGAAGCGATAATGGAGCAGTTGCCGATGAGTAAGGTAACTCCCAACAGTCAGTCGCTGCAGCTGCGCTCTCTCTTTAAAGAACGCATCGTCATTCTCGATGGTGCAATGGGCACTATGATCCAGCGCCATAAGCTTAACGAAGAGGATTACCGCGGCCAGCGCTTTTCCGGCTGGAGCCAGGACCTGAAGGGCAATAACGATCTGCTCACGCTGACGCAGCCTGACATTATTCGGAGTATTCACCGCCAGTTTCTTGAGGCCGGTGCCGACATCATTGAAAGCAATACCTTTAACTCCAACACACCCTCAATGGCCGACTACGGCATGGAGGATTTGTGTGCGGAGTTGAATGAAACAGGCGCAGCTTTAGCGCGCAGCGTTGCCGATGAGGTCGCCGCCAAAACCGGTCAACCGCGTTATGTGGCCGGTGTTATGGGCCCGACAAATCGCACCTGCTCTTTGTCACCGGATGTAAATGACCCCGGCTTTCGCAATATAAGTTTTGACGCTTTGCGCGATACCTATGGCGCAGCGGCACGCTCGCTATTAAAGGGTGGCGCTGATTTCATTATGGTTGAAACCGTATTCGATACACTGAATGCGAAGGCTGCGCTGTACGCCATTATGGAATTGCAGGATGAGCTTGGTGAGCATATCCCTGTAATGATCTCGGGTACCATTACCGATGCCTCCGGTCGCACTCTGTCGGGGCAGACTGCTGAAGCGTTCTGGAATGCGCTTCGCCATATCCGGCCTTTTGCCATTGGTCTGAATTGCGCGCTGGGTGCGGAAGATTTGCGGCCTTATGTGGCTGCATTGAGTAAGAACGCCGACACCTGCGTTAGCGTTCACCCGAATGCCGGCCTGCCGAATGAATTTGGTGAGTATGACGATACGCCGGAGCAAATGGCCGCAGTGCTCAAGAGTTTTGCCGAAGAAGGCATGCTGAATATTGTCGGTGGCTGCTGCGGCACTACGCCTGAACATATCCGTGCTATTCGCAATGCGGTATCGCAATGCCCGCCGCGAAAAATCCCAACCCTAAGGCCGGCTTTGCGCCTTAGCGGACTTGAACCACTGGAAGTTGATGCTGACTCGCTGTTTGTGAATGTCGGAGAACGCACCAATGTGACGGGTTCCGCCGCTTTTAAACGGCTGATCCTCGCCGATGATTACGATCAGGCGCTAAAGGTTGCTCTGCAACAGGTGGAGAGCGGCGCGCAGATTGTCGACATCAATATGGATGAAGGCATGCTCGATTCGGTTGCTGCAATGGACCGCTTTTTGAAGTTAATTGCTGGCGAGCCTGACATTTCCCGCGTACCGATGATGGTTGATTCATCGCGTTGGGAGGTTATTGAGGCCGGCCTGAAGAATATTCAGGGTAAGCCGGTAGTAAATTCTATTTCGCTGAAAGAGGGCGAGGCTGCATTCTTGGAGCAGGCGCATAAGGTTTTGCGTTATGGCGCCGCGGTCATCGTCATGGGTTTCGATGAAAACGGTCAGGCAGAAACCGTGCCGCATCGTCTGGAGATTGCCGAGCGCGCATATACGCTGCTAACTGAAGAAGTGGGCTTTGACCCTTCCGATATTATTTTCGACCCGAACGTATTTGCCGTTGCTACAGGTATTGAGGAGCACAATAATTACGGAGTGGCCTTTATTGAAGCCTGTCGTGAGCTGCGTAAGAAGTACCCTGATTGCCATATATCCGGCGGTGTGAGCAATGTTTCGTTTTCATTCCGGGGAAATAATCCGGTGCGGGAAGCAATGCATTCAGTGTTCTTGTATCACGCCATTTCTGCCGGTATGGACATGGGTATTGTGAATGCCGGGCAGCTTGCCGTGTATGACGATATTCCGGCAGAACTAAGAGATGCTGTTGAGGATGTCATCCTGAATCGGCGCAGCGACGGTACCGATCGACTGTTGGAGATGGCGGGCAAGTACCGCGACTCGGGCGAAGTGGTTGAGGAGGCTGTTGCTGAGTGGCGTGAGGCACCTGCCGCTGAACGTCTGAGTTATGCATTGGTGCGCGGCATCGATGAATTCATTGTTGCCGATACTGAAGAGGCGCGGCTGCTGGCAGAAAAACCACTGCATGTTATCGAGGGGCCATTGATGGAAGGCATGAATATTGTTGGTGACCGCTTCGGCGCCGGCAAAATGTTCTTGCCACAGGTGGTGAAGTCTGCCCGTGTGATGAAGAAGTCCGTCGCGCATCTGGTGCCATATATTGAAGACGAGCAGGGTGGCGAAGTGCGGAAGGCTGGCAAGATCGTTATGGCCACTGTTAAAGGCGATGTGCACGACATTGGCAAGAATATTGTTGGCGTTGTTCTTCAATGCAATAACTTTGATGTTATTGATCTTGGCGTGATGGTGTCCTGCGATCGCATTCTCGAAGCGGCGCGCAGAGAAAATGCCGATATGATCGGTCTATCCGGTTTGATTACTCCATCGCTCGATGAAATGGTTTATGTCGGGCGTGAAATGCAGCGGCTGAGCATGAACATACCGTTGCTCATTGGTGGTGCAACCACCAGCCCTGCACATACGGCGGTAAAAATTGACCCTGAGTATGAGGGTGCGGTTATCTATGTAAAGGATGCCTCTCGCTCGGTGGGTGTGGCACAAAAGCTCATTACGCCTAACGAACGCGCCGCGTTTATTGAAGCCACCAAGGCTGAGGCGCAAAAGCGTCGTGAGCGCCATGCTGGTAAAACGCGACAGACCCCGAAGCTTAGCCTGCTTGAAGCTCGTGCCAACAAACCCAAAATTGACTGGGCGGGTTATGAGCCTCCGAAGCCAGCATTTACCGGCGATAGATTGTTTTCCGATATTCCCCTAACTGCCTTGCTCGAATACATCGATTGGATGCCATTCTTTAATGCCTGGGAATTTCATGGCAAGTTCCCTGCAATTCTTAGCGATTCAGTAGTGGGTGATGCGGCAAGCAGTTTGTACGCTGATGCACAGGCAATGCTCGATAAAGTTGTTGCAGAGAAGTGGTTGGGTGCTGCCGGTGTGATTGGTTTCTTTCCGGCAGCCTCGGTCAATGAGGATATTGAGCTGTATACCGATGAATCACGGAGTGCGGTATTGATGGATCTGCATCATCTGCGAGAGCAAAAGGGCAAGCCGGACCTCATGCCGCATTATTGTCTCGCCGACTTTGTTGCGCCCAGAGATTCGGGTAAGCAGGATTACCTTGGTGCATTTGCAGTTACTGCCGGTATTGGTATTGATGAGCATGTGCAGAGATTTGAGGCAGACCATGATGATTACAGTTCAATCTTGCTGAAGGCCCTTGCAGATCGTTTGGCTGAGGCCGCTGCAGAATATATGCATGCGCGTGTGCGCAAAGAATTCTGGGCTTACGCGGCCAGTGAAACGCTGGCTAATAAAGATTTGATCGAGGAGCGCTACGACGGTATCCGGCCGGCACCGGGTTATCCGGCTTGCCCCGACCATACTGAGAAGGGTTTGTTGTGGCAGTTGCTAAATGTAGAGAGTCAGGCCGGCATAACACTGACTGATTCCTATGCGATGTACCCAACCGCTGCTGTGAGTGGCTTTTACTTCTCGCATCCGGAGTCGCGTTATTTTGCGGTAGGAAAAATCGGGCGCGATCAGGTCGAGGACTATGCGCGAAGAAAAGACATGAGTGTTGAGTCTGTTGAGCGCTGGCTTGCAGCAAACCTTGGTTATGAGCCTCCGCGCGTTTAATTACGGGCGGTGGAGTCACGCATGCGATGCGTTCTGCGGCATGACTATGGATACAAAATGACCTGTTTTTGTCATAAGTGTGCGCTAAGGCTTTGCTAAAGTTATACCCATATATTATAAATAACTGTGCAGCGCGATGATTTTTCGCGTGTTTATTGAGGGCGACAGGATAAAGGTCAAATTCTGTCAGCTATTTGTTGAGTTGTTTTAGTTGCTTGTCGGTCTATTGATAGGCCGCAGTTAAATCGGAGTAATGAGTTCTTTCTGGTTGCCAGCGCGGGTCGTTAAGTATTAGCGGCTGGCTGCGAACCTGAATATACCAGCTCTGTGGAGTACCCAGTGCGTTTAGTGGCAGCGGTTTTTGTTTCGTTAGCGTTGATGTCGACAGCAACGGCAGAGCTTTGTGCTGTCTCTTATACACATCTCCGAGCCCACGAGACAAGAGGCAATCTCG
>CAJXQV010000020.1 GCA_913058165.1 uncultured Chromatiales bacterium
ATTGCCTCTTGTCTCGTGGGCTCGGAGATGTGTATAAGAGACAGATCTATGGGTTGGCACGTTTCACGGCCTGGCACACCGGCTGCTCCGCCGTCATTACCAAGAAGCCCAGCTGCCGCAGGGCTTCCAGATTATTGATTCCGATGACCAGCTGCGAATTATAAAACGCATGATTAAAGGCTTGGAACTCGATGAAACCGCCTGGGTGCCCCGTGAAGTGCAGTACTTCATTAACGCGCAGAAAGATGAAGGCCGCCGTGCCGCCAACATGGATGATCGCGGTGACTACACCCGCGCGCAGATGATTAAGCTGTATCAAAGCTATCAGGATATCTGCGAGCGCTCAGGCTTGGTCGACTTTGCCGAGCTGCTACTGCGGGCTCACGAACTGTGGCTAAAAAACCCCGACATTCTGGGGCACTATCAACGTCGCTTTCAGCACGTATTGGTGGATGAGTTTCAGGACACCAACACCATTCAGTACGCCTGGCTGCGGGTGCTTACTGGTAAAACCGGAATACCGTTTGCGGTAGGTGATGATGACCAATCGATTTATGGCTGGCGCGGTGCGCGGGTCGAAAACATGCAGCGGCTGCAAACTGACTTTCCCGGCATTAGCCTTATTAAACTGGAGCAGAACTATCGCTCTACCGCCAACATTCTGAATGCTGCCAATGCAGTCATCGACAACAATGCAGGACGACTCGGCAAAAAACTGTGGACAGACGGCAACGAAGGCGACCCGATTCGGATCTACAACGCCTACAACGAGCGCGATGAAGCTGAATTTATTACCGCCCGCATTCAGGATTGGGTGGCACAGGGCAATGCCCGCGCCGATATCGCTATTTTGTATCGCTCCAATGCGCAATCGCGTGTGTTTGAAGAAGCCTTCTTTCAAAACAGCGTGCCCTACCGGGTCTACGGTGGCTTACGCTTCTTCGAGCGCGCCGAAATTAAAGACGCCATGGGGTATCTGCGACTTATTCAAAACCGCGATGACGACGCCTCATTTGAACGCATTATTAACCTGCCCACCCGCGGTATTGGTGCTGCCACAATCACCATCATTCGTGACTGCGCACGCGCCAATGCCACACCTATGTGGCAGGCGGCACTTAGCTCTGCAGGCGGGCAACTGTCGGCGCGGGCAGCCAATGCGGTGCAGACGTTTCTGGCGCTGATTGAAAAAATCGATGAGGACACCAAAGGGCTCGACCTGCACGAGCAGGTGAATCGCACAATTAACCAAAGTGGCTTGATCGCACACTATAAAAAAGAGAAGGGCGAGCGCGGCGAAGCCCGTATAGAAAATCTAGATGAACTGGTCACCGCAGCGGAGGGCTTTGAACCCGATGATGCCGAGCTGGAGTTGCCTCCCCTTATGGCATTTCTGGCCCACGCGGCACTTGAAGCCGGTGACGATCAGGCCGACAAGTGGGAAGACTGCGTGCAGATGATGACCCTGCACTCGGCGAAGGGTCTCGAGTTTCCGCTGGTGTTTATGACCGGGGTTGAGGAAGGCCTGTTTCCGCATAAACGCTCCATCAATGACCCCAGTGGTCTCGAAGAGGAACGCCGGCTTTGCTACGTGGGCATTACCCGAGCAATGCAACAGCTGTACATCAGCCATGCCGAGCAACGCCGCATGTGGGGCTCCGAAACCTACGCTCAGGCATCACGCTTCATTAAAGAGATACCGGCAGAGCTGGTTGAAGATATCCGGCCGAAAATTGCAGTGTCTGCACCCGTATTTAATGGCGGCAACCGACAGGCTGTCCGCCGCCCCGGTGCTGCCACACGTTCCGACGCGCCGATAAAGCTGGGCCAGAGAGTCCGCCATGCTAAATTCGGCGAAGGTGTTGTCATGAATTACGAGGGCACTGGTCCGCATGCGCGGGTGCAGGTGAATTTTGAAGACGAAGGCATGAAGTGGCTGGTCATGTCTTATGCGAAGCTTGAACTCCTGTAGCACTAACTGTTGTAGAATCAAAAGCTGATGTTAACGCAGGATTCAGTGAGCACAGGTTTTAGCAGCAGGCACTAATTGCCTGCCGCTCTCACTCAGGCTCACAGTAGTTATTTACTAATGAATATACTCATCCTCGGAGCCGGGCAGGTCGGCTCAACCGCTGCCTACCAACTCGCTCGCGAAGAAGCGAATGAGGTCACCATTGTCGATAAAGACCCGGCAGCGCTAAAAAGCCTGTCTGACCGTCTCGATGTACGCACGGTTATTGGTCATGCGGCCTACCCGTCAACCCTGCAGCGCGCCGGTGTTGCTGATGCGGACATGATTATTGCGCTCACCCGCAGCGATGAAGTGAATATGATCGCCTGCCAGATAGCTTTCACGATGTTTGGCACCAAAACTAAAATTGCGCGGATCCGTGCGGCCGAATACAGCAACGCGCCCAACCTGTTCCATCAGAATGCGATGCCCGTGGACGTATGGATTAGCCCGGAACAGCTCGTTACCGAGCATATTCAGCAACTCATTCTTTTCCCCGGCGCCTTTCAGGTGCTCGAATTTGCCGGAGGCAAAGTGCAAATGGCAGGTGTAAAAGCCCGCCGCGACGGGCGCCTGGTGGGTGAAGAACTGCGTGAACTCCACCATCACCTGCCCACCATTGAAGCTCGTGTGGCGGCCATTTATCGCGACGGTTTAAGCATTCCTCCCGAAGGCGACACCCTGATTCAAGAAGATGACGAAGTGTTCTTCGTCGCCGCTGCTAAAGACTTGCACGGTGTTATGCCGGAAATGCGCAAGCTGGAACGCTCGGTGCGTAGTGTGGTTATTGCCGGTGGCGGCAACATCGGTTTCCGTCTGGCCAAAGCGCTGGAAGGCACCAATCAGGTCAAACTTATTGAACGCGATAAAGACCGAGCCAAGCTCATCTCCGAACGTCTTGAGAACACCATCGTCCTAACCGGTGATGCCGCAGATGAAAACCTGCTACTTGAAGAAAACATCGACAGTGCCGACGTGTTCTGTGCGCTCACCAATGCCGAAGAAGCCAACATTCTATCCGCCATGCTGGCAAAGAAACTTGGCTGCAAAAAAGTAATGGCGCTCATCAACCGTCCGGCCTATGCCGAACTGGTGGAAGACAGTGGCGGCATCGATGTGGCGATTTCACCGCAACAAATCACTATTGGCTCGCTGCTGGCACATATCCGCCTTGGCGACGTAGTCAAAGTGCACTCGCTGCGCCGCGGTCGTGCTGAAGCCATTGAGGCCATTGCACATGGCAAACCGGGCGAATCGAAAGTGGTAGGCAAAACCATTGAAGACATCAAACTGCCCAGCGGCACCAATATAAGCCTGATCATTCGCGGTGAGAAAATAATGCAGGCGCACCATGACACGATGGTCGAAGAAGACGATCACCTCATTCTGTTCATGACCGACCGGCGTCAAACCGACAATGTTGAACGCTTGTTTGCGATGTAAATTGCCTTTACCAACGGCACCTGAGTTAATACGGAATAGCACGAACGCATGCATCTGACAGTAGTACAACGAATACTTGGTCTTCTGCTAATGCTGTTCAGCTTCAGCATGCTGCCCCCTGTTTTAGTGTCCTGGTATTTTAACGACGGCGCGATGGCGGCTTTTATTTCCGGATTCGGCGTAACCTTTGGTGTCGGCACTCTGGTGTGGCTGCCGGTACGTGATCAAATAGAGGAACTGCGACTTCGCGACGGTTTTTTGATTGTTGCCGCATTCTGGCTAGGGCTCGGTGCCATGGGTGGCGTGCCGCTGTTCTTTGCCCAGCTGCCGGATATGAGTTTTACCGACTCGGTATTCGAGTCGGTTTCCGGGCTTACTACCACCGGTGCCACCGTACTCACTGGCCTCGATGACCTCCCCCGATCTATCCTCTACTACCGCCAGCAACTTCAATGGCTGGGCGGCATGGGTATTATCGTGCTGGCCGTAGCTATTCTACCGATGCTGGGTGTCGGTGGGATGGCACTGTATAAGGCCGAAACACCCGGCCCCATGAAAGACAGCAAGCTCACCCCACGCATTACCGAAACCGCCAAAGCGTTGTGGTACATCTACCTCGGGTTAACCATTGCCTGCGCGCTGGCCTACTGGGGCGCCGGTATGTCGCTGTTCGATGCCATCTGTCACAGTTTCAGCACTATCGCTATCGGCGGGTTTTCAACTCATGATCAAAGCATAGGCTTCTTTGATTCAGACCTAATCGACGTAGTGGCCATCGTTTTCATGATTGCCGCGGGGGCGAATTTCTCGTTGCACTTTGTGGCCTGGCGCGACAAAAACTTTCGCAGCTACTTAGCCGACCCAGAGTTCCGCGCCTACATAAAACTGCTCATCTCTATTTGCGCCGTCACGCTGATTTATCTCTATATTGCCGGTGTTTATGACAGCCTCGGCGACACAGTAATCCGCGGCATGTTTCAGGTGGTTTCAGTGGCAACCACCACTGGCTTTACCACCGCCGAATTCTGGATATGGCCAGGCGCATTGCCGGTAATTTTGATTTTCAGCAGTTTCATTGGCGGCTGCGCCGGCTCTACCGGTGGCGGCATGAAGGTTATGCGCTGGTTGCTGCTGTACCTGCAGGGCGTGCGTGAAGTAAAGCGCCTGGTGCATCCGAATGCAGAAATTCCGGTGAAACTGGGCAAGATTGTTGTCGCACAGCGCGTCATCGAATCGGTATGGGGCTTTTTTGCTGTTTACGTCGTTCTGTTTGCCTTCATGATGGTGGTGTTGTTGGCCGACGGTCTCGATCAGGTCACTGCATTTTCTGCTATCGCTGCGTCATTGAACAACCTTGGCCCGGGTCTCGGCGACGTATCAACGGGCTTTGGCGGACTCAGCAACTTATCAAAATGGGTCTGCATTCTGGCCATGCTATTAGGCCGCCTCGAAATCTTTACGCTGCTAGTACTCGTCTCCCGCAGTTTCTGGAATCGTTAAACCTGTATCCATGCGCAGCAACGTCTTACTGCAGTTGACGGAAGGGCTTATTCGCAAAACCGGCGAAATCGTAAGCTGGCTCACGCTGGCAATGGTTGTCGTGATGTTTTTGCTGGTGGCATTGCGCTACTGGTTCGACACCGGCTGGATCTGGATGCAGGAGAGCGTTACCTGGATGCACGCGGCAGTGTTCATGCTGGGTGCTGCATACACCCTTGCTGACGATGCACATGTGCGCGTCGATATTTTCTATCGAGAAATGAGCGTGGCTCAAAAGGCCTGGGTCAACACGCTCGGCACGCTGGTCTTTCTATTGCCGTTTACCGGCTTCATTACCTGGATTAGCTGGCAATACGTAGAGATTTCCTGGGCTATCCGCGAAACCAGCTTTGAATCCGGCGGGCTACCGTACCCGTGGATACCACTAATGAAGAGCTTCATTCCGGCCGCATCTTTGCTGTTGCTATTGCAAGGGGTGCTCATGCTGGTTCGGTCGCTGCAAATAATTAGGCGTGACCGCAACATGAAAACCGCCGACTGATATGGCCATCTACGCTCTTCTTATGTTTTTTACCGTGGTGCTGGTGCTGTTGGCCGGTTACCCGGTGGCGTTAACTCTCGCCGGCACCGCCCTGCTGTTTGCGCTTGGGGGCGTCATCGGTGGCGGCTTTGAAATCGCCTTTATCGAAACCATGCCCAGTCGCTTGTTCGGCATTATGAACAACGAAACACTCATTGCGGTGCCGCTGTTTGTCTTCATGGGAGTGACGCTGGAACGCGCCCGCATTGCTGAAGATCTGCTGACCACGCTGAGCGAATGCATCGGCCCGCGCCCTGGCGGTCTGGGCTTTGCTGTGATTATTGTTGGCATGCTGTTGGCTGCCAGTACCGGCATTGTTGGTGCCACCGTCGTCACTATGGGCTTGTTGTCGTTACCCACGATGCTCAAGCGCGGCTACTCGCCGTCGCTGGCCTGCGGCACTATTTGTGCAGCAGGCACGCTCGGGCAGATTATTCCGCCCTCCATCATTCTCGTGTTACTCGGCGACGTGCTGTCATCGGCATACCAGCAAGCGCAGCTGGAACAGGGAAACTTTGCACCCGATACCATATCCGTAGGCGATTTATTTGTTGGTGCAGTTATTCCCGGCCTACTCTTGGTGGCTCTGTATCTGGGTTATCTAACACTGCTTGCTATTTTTAAGCCCGAAACCATGCCGCCCGCAGCTGCAACGGACAGTCACCCCGATCGTCTGCTAAAGCGCGTGGCGCTAGTGCTATTGCCACCGCTGGTGCTTATTCTGGCCGTTCTCGGCTCTATCATTGCTGGCGTTGCCACCCCCACTGAAGCAGCATCAGTGGGTGCGATGGGGGCCTTACTGCTCGCCGGAATCAAAAGGCAGCTGAATTTAAACAGACTCCGCGAGATAGTGCGCAACACCACCCGCGTTACCAGTATGGTGTTTCTAATTCTGGTCGGCGCCTCAATGTTTTCACTGGTGTTTCGCGGCTATGAAGGCGACGACGCCATTCGTGATTTTTTAAGCGCCTTGCCCGGCGGACGGGTCAGCGCCTTGTTGCTGGTAATGCTGGTCATGTTCTTATTGGGCTTTGTGCTCGACTTTATCGAAATTACTTTTGTGGTCGTGCCTATCGTCGGGCCAGTGCTGCTGGCAATGGGCATCGACCCAGTATGGCTCGGCATAATGATTGCCATCAATTTGCAAACCTCGTTCCTAACGCCGCCGTTCGGCTTCGCGCTGTTCTATTTACGCGGTGTGGCGCCCCCCGAACTCGCCACTTCGGCAATCTACAAAGGCGTTATGCCGTTTATTGGCATTCAGTTGCTGGCATTAGGAATGCTAGCAATGTGGCCGGAATTGGTCAGCTGGTTGCCGGACTTACTCAGCAATAATTGATGCCGCATACAATAGGGCATCTGCTTAAACATGGGTCCGTATATGACAGGCACAGCCGCTAGTTCCAAGGCCATTATGGCTCTACTGTTTGTCGGTGTGTTGATGGGCGCGCTCGACCTCGCCATCATCGGGCCGGCACTGCCTGCAATCCAAACCGAGTTTGGTTTGGATAACCGCGAACTGTCCTGGCTGTTCAATATCTATGTCCTGGCTCAACTCATTGGCACGCCGCTGCTGGCAAAACTATCCGACCGCCATGGCCGACGTCTCATCTATGTGCTTTGTGTGTCGGGCTTCGGGATTGGCTCACTAATGCTGGTGCTTGCGGGTAACCAGGAAACACTAATGATCGGGCGGGCCGTTCAGGGCTTCGGCGCGAGTGGCATTTTCCCCGTTGCTGCTGCCGTTATCGGCGACACCTTCCCAAAAGAAAAACAGGGCAGTGCTCTCGGTCTTATCGGTGCGGTATTTGGTCTGGCATTTCTAATCGGCCCCGTTCTCGGTGGCATACTTTTGCAATTCTCATGGCAATGGTTGTTCGTCGTCAATCTCCCGATTGCGATTGCGCTAGTAATAGGCGGCTGGAAACTGCTTCCCCAAGAAGGCAAATCGAGTGCTCTGCCGTTCGACTGGGCAGGGGGTGTTCTGCTGACGACGTTATTGCTCGGCCTCGCCATCGGCATTACCAATCTCGACACAGCTGACCTGCTGCCCAGCCTTAAAACGCTTGCTGTCTGGCCATTTCTTATCACCGGAATCGTGCTGCTGCCGATTTTCTGGAAAAATGAAAAGGCTGCCGCTGACCCCATCATCCGGCCTTCATTCTTCGCTGCAAAGCAGATCCGCTTGGTCATGATTATTGCTGCAGGTGTTGGCACTATCGAATGCGCTCAGGTATTTCTTCCCGCACTCGCCGTCGCTTCCCTCGGAGTGACAGAAAGCATTGCCGCCTGGCTGATGTTGCCGGGGGTGTTTGTAATGATGCTGGTCTCGCCACTCGCCGGGAAAGCTGTCGACAAACTTGGGGCCGGTATCATCATTCAACAGGCGATTGCATTTATCGTCGTCGGGGTAATGATTTGGGCCTTAATACCACTGAGTTTTGTCAGTTTTATTGGTGCCGGACTCATCGCCGGTATCGGCATTGCCGCACTACTCGGAGCGCCATTGCGCTACATCATCATCGAGGAATCAAGCCCAGATGACCGCGCTTCCGCACAGGGCTTACTGAATATATTTCTAGCCATCGGTCAGCTGTCCGGCGCGGCTATTGTCGGAGCAGTGGCGACTTCAAAAGGCGGGGGTACTGCTGGCTACCAAGCATCATTTCTAGTGCTTGGCGTACTTGCTGCAGTAATTTTTCTGTTCTCTCTAGGCTTAAAACACAACAAGCCAAAAGTACCGGAAGCATCATCTATTTAGGCGATGCCCACAGATGGGGCGAGCCAAATGATTAATAAACAGTTAATTACCAAGCGGATAATGACAAGTAAAGTGTCGCTGATGACCGCCACTTTGAAGGGTTGTTTGCTGCGGCTCAGTTGTTTGGCATTTTGCTTGGGCCGCGGGGCAGCGAGGGTGAAACGCACAACCGGATGGTGGTGAGATTGGCGATGGCACATCGCCAGCCAGAATGATTCGCTTTGCGCCGGCAGCCGGGTAAGGAGCAGGCACCGCCGATAACAACGCCTGGGTATAAGGGTGCTTAGGGCTTGCGTACAAGCTACTAACTGCGGCCTGCTCAACAATGCGGCCCAGATACATAACCGCCACCACATCACTAATGTGCTGAATCACCGCCAGGTCGTGCGAGATAAAAACAAATGACACGCCCAATTGCAGCTGTAAGTCTTTAATAAGGTTTAACACCTGAGACTGCACCGAGACATCCAGCGCCGACACCGGTTCATCGGCAACGATGAACTTAGGGTTCAGCGCCAACGCACGGGCAATACCAATTCGCTGTCTCTGCCCGCCTGAAAACTCATGCGGATAACGATTCAAAACCGCCGCGCGTAAGCCGACCAATTCGATCAATTCTTCAACCCGCTTGCGCCGCTCCAGCGAGGTGCCTATGCCATGAACATCCAATGGCTCGCGAATAGTCTGCGCAACAGTTCGACGAGGGCTTAAGGACGCGAACGGGTCCTGAAAGATCATCTGCATATCGCGTCGTTGTGCCTTGAGCTCGGCGCGGTTCATTTGCAGTATGTCGCGGCCTTCAAAAAACACCTGCCCTGAATTGGGTTCCTGCAAGCGCAACAGCGCCCGGCCCAAGGTTGATTTGCCGCAGCCACTTTCGCCTACCAGACCCAGAGTCTGCCCGGGCAACAGCGTAAAACTCACATCATCAACCGCTTTGAGCTGCTGCCGCATGAAGCTAAAACCGCCACCGCGCACCGGAAAGTGCTTAACCAGATTGCGCACCTCGAGCAATGGCTTAGTCATGCTGCGGCTCCAACGGGTGCCAACAGGCAACCGCACCGGCTTCTGCCGAGGGCGTTAACACCGGACTGCGCTCATGGCAATCAGCCTGCACCCTGTTGCAACGATCAGCGAAATGACAACCGTCAGGCAACGCGGCAATGTCCGGCACCATGCCTTCAATAACCGGCAGACGATCAATTTTGTGTTCGCGAATTCGCGGAATTGAGCGAATGAGCCCCTGCGTGTAAGGGTGGCGGGGAGACGCAAACAAAGGTTCTATAGGCGCGGCTTCCACCAATTCGCCGCAGTACATAACCAACGCCCGCTGGCAGGTCTGTGCCACCACACCCAAGTCATGGGTAATGAGAATGACGGCCATCTCAAACTGATGCTGCAACCGCACTATCTCATCCAGCACCTGCGCCTGGGTGGTTACATCCAGTGCCGTGGTTGGCTCATCCGCAATCAGCAGTTTGGGGCCGCAGCTGAGTGCCATAGCAATCATCACACGCTGGCGCATTCCGCCCGACATCTCATGCGGGTATTCATCAATTCGTTTCGACGGTACCGGAATGCCCACAATGCCCAGCATTTCGATTGCCGCGTTGCGTGCCTGGCGCTTAGAGAGTGATTTATGCAGTCGCAGCACCTCGGTCATTTGATAGCCTAAGGTTAGCACGGGGTTCAGCGCAGTCATCGGCTCCTGAAAAATCATCGAAACCTCACTGCCACGAATTTTCCGCATGCCGGCTTCGTTAAGCTTCAGCAGATCATGCCCGTCCAACAGGATTTTCCCATTCACCACCTCACCGGGTGGCGATGGCACCAAACCCAACAAAGACAGGCCTGTTACTGTCTTGCCGCAGCCGGATTCGCCCACCAACCCCACAACTTCACCGGCATTTACACTGAAGCTCACGTTATTTACTGCACGGACACGACCATTTTCCGTATCGAACTCGACGGCGAGATCACGCACCTCCAGCACTGGCCGGGTCAACGGACTGACCTCGGATCCAACGCATCCTGCAAAGCGTCGGAGAACATGTTGAACGCCATCACCAGGCCGAACATCAACAGAGATGCCGCAATAAAGTTATTAAAGAAACCGGCAAGCACCTCAATCGTGCTCTCCGCAATCATCAACCCCCAGCTCATGCCATCCTGAATGCCGATACCAAGAAAGCTCAGAATAACTTCGGACTTAATTGCAGCAACAAAAGTAATGGTGGCTTGCACCAACAGAATATGAAAAGTATTGGGTAGGATATGTCGGAAAATAATAGCCAGCTCACTCAAGCCAATCGCATGTGCCGCCTCAACAAACTCAAATTCTTTCAGCTTGATAACTTCACCGCGCACCAACCGACTGGTGCCGACCCAAAAGGTCGCAATCATTGCGATATACATCGCGTAGGGACTGTCTCCCAGTGAAAAGGCTATCGCTGCCACCAACAAATAAAACGGTATCGAATCAATCACGCCCATAACCCAGAGCACCAATTCATCGATCCAACCACCACTGAAGAATCCGGCAAATGCACCGAAGACGGCGCCGACAACTGTCGACAACACCGCAACCACCAGCCCCAATTCAAAAGCAGTTCGCGTGCTGTACAGCGCACGGGCAAAAATATCCTGCCCAATCAGGTTGGTACCGAACCAGTGCTGGGCAGACATCGGGCCCCATTTTGGACCGGTAACATCGGCCCAATCGCCTGCCCAGAAGCCCAACCACACGCCCAGCGCCACAACTGTCTCTTATACACATCTCCGAGCCCACGAGACAAGAGGCAATCTCG
>CAJXQV010000021.1 GCA_913058165.1 uncultured Chromatiales bacterium
CGTCGGCAGCGTCAGATGTGTATAAGAGACAGCTCCTCAATCGCGGGGCGCTTAGCGTTAATCACCCAGTCGCCGGAAAACACCAGCATCGCCTGGCCGGCAGTTGACCTGTCAATAGTGAGAGTCGCGGGTGTTGTCATAATGCCAAGTGTGCCGATGCCACATTAAAGCCTGTAACTTCTATGGAGCAATCAACGTATCACACTGTAATGATTTGTGGAATTGGTCAGGTACTCTATTAGGGCAGACTTTGCCTTCGATAATACTTTATTAGCTGTTTATGGCATGGGAGAATATAGTACGCATCGATACGAACGATGACGGGAGAAAAAAGTGGGAAGCTATATATCCAAGATCTTCGGTGCTTCGCCTGTAGCGCCGATTCAGGATCACATGGAGATCTGCTACAAGGCCGCCAAGGAGTTGGTGAGATTCTTTGAGTATGTGAACAGTGACGACTGGGAGAAGGTGCGGGAGTCCCGGGAGAAGATCGTTAGGTTGGAGAATGAGGCTGACGAGGCGAAGAAACAGATTCGCATGCAGCTTTCTCAGGCGCTGTTTATGCCCGTAGCCCGCGCTGATCTGCTCGACCTAGTATTGGTTCAGGATAAAATCCCGAACCTTGCGCGTGATGTTTCGGGTTTAGTGATCGGCCGACAGCTGGCTATTCCCGACGTGCTTCAGGAGCAGTTCCTCGCGTTCGTTTCACGCAATGTTGACGCCGCTAAAGGCGCGCGAAAAACAATCCGTGAGCTTGATGAATTATATGAAACGGGCTTTCGTGGTACTGAGGTCGATTTGGTTAGGCGGCTTATTGGTGAGCTTGATCAAATCGAAAATGAAACTGATGTCCTTCAGGCGAAGTTGCGGCAAATCCTATTCGGTATCGAGAAAGACCTCTCCCCGATTGATGTGATGTTCCTTTATAAGGTGATCGAATCGATTGGCGACATTGGTGATATGGCAGAACGTATCGGCCGACGCCTTGAACTCCTGATGAGCCACTGAGAAACCTTCATGGAAGATGCAACAATTTATTTAATATTGGCGGGTGTCTTCGGGCTCTTTATGGCTTGGGGCATTGGTGCTAATGACGTAGCCAACGCAATGGCTACGTCGATTGGTGCGAAAGCGCTCACTATTAAGCAGGCCATCATTATCGCCGCAATTTTCGAGTTTGCCGGTGCCGTTCTGGCTGGTGGTGAGGTGACCTCGACTATCCGCAAAGGCATGGTGGACTCGAACGCTTTTATCAATGAACCCGAACTTTTGGTTTATGGCATGTTGGCGGCATTGCTTGCCGCAGGTACCTGGTTATTTATTGCGTCCCGCAAGGGTTGGCCGGTATCGACAACGCATTCTATTGTTGGTGCCATTGTTGGTTTCGCCGCCGTCGGACTGGGCGCTGATGCAGTGAAGTGGAGCAAGGTGGGAGCGATTGTTGCTAGCTGGATAATCTCCCCAGTCACTGCTGGCATCTTTGCGTTTCTTATTTTCACTTCAATTCAGAAGCTTATTCTGGAGCAGAAAGACCCGTTTGCCCGCGCTCAGAAGTACGCGCCGATCTATATATTCTTTACGGTCTTCCTGATCTGTCTGGTGACTTTGTTTAAGGGACTGAAGCATGTTGGATTCGATCTCACCACGTTTCAGGCTTACTTGGGCGCTGCGGTTTTTGGCGTCATTATTGCCGGCATTGGCCGGTTCTTTATTCAGCGTATTACCATTGATAAAAAAGCCGAGAAGAAGTTCCACTATGCAACTGTGGAAAAGGTGTTTGCGGTATTGATGGTGATTACGGCAAGCGCAATGGCATTTGCCCATGGTTCCAATGATGTTGCCAATGCCATTGGTCCCGTCGCTGCTATTGTTAGCGTGGCGCAGAGTGGGCAGGTATTGCAGGAGGCGCCCCTGCCGATCTGGATTCTGATGTTGGGCGGCATTGGCATTGTGACTGGTCTGGCAACCTATGGTCGTAGGGTTATTGCCACTGTTGGTAGTCACATTACAGCGCTCACGCCGAGCCGTGGCTTTTCTGCTGAACTGGCCGCAGCATTTACGATTGTGGTTGCCTCAGGTACCTGCATGCCGGTATCGACCACTCATGTTTTGGTTGGTGCTGTTCTGGGCGTGGGTATGGCGCGCGGTATCAGCGCGATTAATCTGGGTGTGGTCGGCCGGATTTTCCTTTCTTGGGTTATTACCGTTCCAGCCGGCGCGTGTTTATCGATTATATTCTTCTTCATCCTTAAGGCTGTTTTGTCTTAAAGGTTGCCGCCTAAGCAGACATGCAGAGCAGACAAAAAAAGGGGTGAGCATTTCTGCTCACCCCTTTTTCATTACGTGCTGGTTACTGCTTAGCTAGCAGGAATCCAGTCGCCGCCCTGGAAGCCACAACCAATTTCCAGACCGTCAGCATCGCCACTTAAGTAGTGGACTTTGCCTGTGCCTACGTCGCATGTTCCAACCAGTTTGTCAGTAGCGCATGCGCCATCGCTGTGTACCGCATTAGCATTGTCGTCGGCGTCGCCCAAACCGGCACAAGATTCAGCGCCTACAGGTTCCTGACAAACATCGAAAGGACCGGCAAACATGTTTTCTTGTACAAAGGTACATGCGCCTTCGCCAGTAATTTCTGGGCCACCGGTATGCGCGCCGGCCATTGCTACGTTGATACTGGCAATTGCCAGCAGTGCTGCACCAAGAATTCGAATAGATTTCATATTTAAGTCTCACTCGCTTATGTTGTTGTTAATTTACAAACGGATAATAACAAAGTCGGTTGACCCCGTAAGTGTCCTGATTTAACCACATCTGGCGTTGCGCGCAAGGTGGACAGCGACAAACAGTTTTGAATTGGCCAGACTGCAGTGGCAATGATGTATCGGCTTGGTAGTCGGGCACCCACCCATCAGGCGCTTACCGCACCGTGGCAGTCATTGGAAGCCTGGCGAATATACCGCTCAATAGTGGCTAAACTAATGGGATTCTGAGTGATAAGCGGAGCATTTATGAGTTTTAGAATGTATCTAGTTAGGGCTTTGGCCCTATTCTGTGTCGTGTTTCTGGCAGCGTGCCAGCATGCTGTAACCCGTCCGGAGCCGGCAACCGCCGGCTTTGTGGCTGAGCGGCCAACGGTGCTAATTACGGGCTCCAACCGCGGTATCGGTCTGGCATTTGCGCAATATTACGCCGGAGCTGGCTGGAATGTGATCGCCACCGCACGCGATCCTGCCGGCGCAACAGAGTTGCAAACGCTTGCATCCACTAATTCGCAGGTGGTGATTGAGGCACTGGATCTTGTCGACCTGGAGCGCATTGAGACTCTGGGAGCAGCGTATGCAGATGTGCCAATTGATGTATTGATTAACAATGCCGCAATGCTGGGTGATTTGGAGAAGCAGAGTTTTGGTTTTTACGATAAAACGCTTTTCGATGAGGTAATGGCAGTGAACGTTTTTGGCCCGATGATGATGACAGAAGCATTTTTGCCCAGCTTGCTGGAAGGCGAGCAAAAGAAGGTTGTGACTATATCCAGCGGCCTGGGCTCGCTTACGCTGGTCGGTGGCATGAAGGCGATGGCCTATTACCGTATCAGCAAGGCCGGTATGAATATGTCGATGCGGGGCATTCGCGCCGAGTTGCGTTCGCAGGGGATCATTGTCGCGTTGCTTGCGCCCGGTAGGGTTGGCACACAGCTGCTTGCGGACTCCGGTTATGACGGGCCATCGTTGACTCCCACAGAGAGTGCCGCAGCTGTCGCCAAAAATATTGAGGCGCTTACCTTGAAAGACCGCGGTAAGCCCATCAACTTTAACGGCAAGATACTGCCCTGGTAGTGCCGCGTAACCAACGTCGAGTTAAGGTCACTCAGTCTTCGATTGACCGATAGTTTCTGCGTTCAAAACGAGGCGTGCAGATACAGTGAAAGATAAGGTCTACGCTGCCAGGGTTGTGTATCCGTTGTTTTTTGCCGGCAGGAATCAGCAGGTGGTCGCCGGCAATTAAACTAAGCGCTGGCGCATCGCCGACTTCAGCGATGCCGGTACCGCTGACAATAATGTAACGCTCGATTGTTGCTTCTACTGTATGCCACGCCGTTGTGACTCCCGGTTCCACTCTGGCGCGTGCCAGCGAGACTCCCGGGTCATCAGCAGTGTTGTGCAGTTCTAGAATATGGCAGCGTTCGTCGGTGAAATATTCCCGCGGGTCCGTGCTGTTGTTTTGGGGTTTAGTCATGGCGATTGCTTCGAATCAGTTGCCGGAGATTGCTGCAGCGAGTTCTTGCAGTGAATTTACCGGGTCGCTGCATTGAGACCCCCGGCAAATGTAAGCCACGGTTTGCTCATGAGCTGCTTTTGCGGACAGTGATTCGGGCAGTGATGCGTTGGCAGGAATCGCAAAGCAGAGTCTGCTCGGGCTGTAAACCTGCTGAATGGAATGGCACCAGTCTTCTGCTTCATCACCACGAATAACAATGACTTCAGCAGGATTAAGGTGCTCATCCAGTGCGGTAATCAACGTCGCATGGCCGTGCGGGAACTCCTGCATGGATGCCCAGCCGGCCAGCAGTATTCTTTCTGCGGCGTGCAGATACTGTGGCTCTACTAACAGGTGACCAAGACGGTTTAACGCGAGTGCGGCAACACCATTGCCCGATGGCATTGAGTCATCACTGAACGACTTGGGTCGGTATAGCAGTTTTTCATGATCGTTCGCAGTATAGAAAAGCCCGCCATTTTCAGTGTCTTCAAATCGTTCCAGCAATTCATTGGCGAGCCAGATGGCAAGTTTTAAATGCTCGTCATCCCAGCGGTGCTGCAACAGTTCGAGTAGCGCATCCAGCAGAAACGCGTAGTCATCCAGATAAGCATTAAAGCTGACTTTCCCATTTATGTGACAGGCATGCAATTGGTTGTTCACAATCAGGTGCTGGCGGATGAAGTCGACGGTGTTGGCGGCAGCCGCGGCAAGTTTGGGACTATCTAAGGCGCCACTGGCAATTGCCAGCCCTCGTATCATGAGAGCGTTCCACGAAGTGAGGATTTTCTGATCACGCCCTGGGCGCTCGCGCTGATCACGAGCCTGGAGCATTTTTTGCTGAGCGCTATCGAGCAGGCTTTGTAATTTCGATTTAGTGAAGCCCGCATGCTCCATGAGTTCATCCAGCGATAAACGGTTGGTCAGATGCCAGCGATCTTCAAAATTTGCCGGTTCGCGTAATCCATAGAGATGCTCAACAGCGGTGTACTCGTAAGGGTCGAGCAGAGAGGCAAGTTCATCTGGAGTCCACAAATAGAAACGCCCTTCACCGCCATCGGAATCGGCATCGAGGGTCGCATAGAAGCCGCCTTCGGGTGCGCGCATATCTCTTAACACCCAATCAGCAGTTGCTCCGGCAACACGACGGAAGGCGTCATCACCACTGGCTTGCCAAAGCTGGGCTGTAAGCGCCAATAGCGGGCCGTTGTCATAGAGCATCTTTTCAAAGTGAGGAATTTGCCATTGTTGATCGACGCTGTAGCGATAGAAGCCACCGCCCACCTGATCAAACACCCCGCCATTTTGCATGCGGCTGAGCGTCAGTGCAGTCATAAAGAGTGCATCGACGTCGGGTTCGCTGCTATGGGCGCTCGCACGCCAGTGTCTGAGTAGGCGCTCCAGGTTGGCAGGGTGCGGAAATTTAGGTGCGGTACCGAAACCACCCCAATCTTTGTCGAAGTTAGCTGCCAGTTGCTCACGAATGCCATTTATTGGTGCGTTGCTCAACGCTGTGCCAGTCTCCGGGGCTTGTGGCTGGATGCTCTCTAGCGCATTAACCAATGCACCGCCTTGTTGCCTAAGTTCACCCTGATGCGTTTCGTAGTGCTGCGCTAATTTCATGAGCAGGTCGGTGAATGCCGGCATGCCATGCTGGGCCTCTTTGGGGAAGTAGGTGCCGGCAAAGAAGGGCAGATTTTCACCCGGAGTCATAATCACTGTGAGCGGCCAGCCGCCGCCGCGTTGGGTGAGCAGTTGATGCGCAGTTTGATAGATTTTATCGAGGTCCGGGCGTTCTTCACGATCGAGTTTAATATTAATGAAGAGGCGGTTCATTACTTCCGCGGTAGCCGGGTCTTCAAATGACTCGTGAGCCATTACATGACACCAGTGACAGGCTGAGTAACCGATAGACAGGAGTATTGGTTTGTTTTCCTTGGCAGCCAGCTCTAGGGCTGCTTGGCCCCATGGATGCCAATCTACCGGATTGTCTTTATGTTGCAGCAGATAGGGGCTGGCTTCTTTGGCGAGGTGATTCATGATGGCAGTTCGGGCGTTATGGCTTGATCCGGATGTTCATACCGGCTTTGGAAGGCGTAACTATAACCCGTAAGATAATTAGACGGGCAGCAATCGCCTGCGTGGTTGTTGTAGAATCCGACGGTGATTATTTACAGCGACATCGACCCTATTGCCCTACAAATCGGACCGCTGGCTATTCGCTGGTACGGCCTGATGTATCTCACCGGGTTCCTCGGGGGCTGGGCATTGGCCCGCAAACGTGCCCGCGAGTGGGGACAACCGTTTACCGTTATACAGATTGATGACCTGCTGTTCTATGTAGCGATGGGGGTCATTGTTGGTGGTCGCATCGGTTACATGTTTTTCTACGGCTGGGCAAATGTTGTTAGCGACCCGCTGAGCGTGTTGCGTATTTGGGAGGGCGGCATGTCTTTCCATGGCGGGCTTATTGGCGTGATTGTGGCCATGTGGCTAATCTCCCGTAAGGTGGGTGCTTCGCTATTCCGGGTGGCTGACTTTGTGGCACCGTTTGTCACCATTGGTCTTGGCGCCGGTCGCGTCGGCAACTTTATTAATGGCGAACTTTGGGGGCAACCCACCGATTTTGCCTTGGCCGTAATCGTTAATGGCGTGCCTGTGCATGCATCCAATCTTTACGAGGCCTGCTTAGAAGGCCCAGTGCTGTTCGCTATTTTGTGGTTCTACTCAGGCACCCGGCCTCCGGTTATGGCTGTCTCGGGTATGTTCCTATTCTGCTATGGCATTTTCCGGTTTGCGGTAGAGTTTGTTCGCGTCCCCGACGCACATCTTGGTTATCTGGCTTTTGACTGGTTAACCATGGGGCAAGTGCTTAGTGTTCCGATGATAATTTTTGGTGCACTGTTTATTGTGCTGGCGTATCAACGCAATGAACCATCCGCTGTCGCGCAGGTTTCAGGCAAGTTGGCACGCAAGAAAAACCAAGTTAAGTCAAACCAAGGGAAGAGGTAGAACGTGCAGCAATATCTGGATTTAATGCGACACGTGTTGGCTAACGGCACCCGGAAAGACGATCGAACCGGCACCGGCACATTGAGTGTTTTTGGTCATCAGCTGCGCTTCAATTTGCAGCAGGGTTTCCCGATGGTAACCACCAAAAAGCTGCACACCCGCTCGATCATTCATGAGCTGTTGTGGTTCCTGAACGGCGATACCAATATTGGCTATCTCAAAGAAAATGGCGTTCGCATCTGGGATGAGTGGGCAGACGCCAATGGGGATCTCGGACCGGTTTACGGTAAACAGTGGCGCTCTTGGCCCACTCCGGATGGAGGCAGTATTGATCAGTTAGAGCAAAGCCTGGAGTTGCTGCGGAACACTCCCGATTCCCGACGCATTATTGTGAGCGCCTGGAACGTTGCTGAGCTGGATCAGATGGCATTGATGCCATGTCACGCCTTCTTTCAGTTTTATGTTGCTGACGGCAAGTTATCCTGTCAGCTGTATCAGCGTAGCGCGGATATTTTTCTCGGTGTGCCATTCAATATCGCGTCGTATGCGCTGTTAACTCATATGGTCGCTCAGCAGGTCGGCTTAGAAGTGGGTGATTTTATCTGGACGGGTGGCGACTGCCATTTGTATCTGAATCATCTGGAGCAAACTGAGCTGCAGCTGTCGCGTGACCCCTTGCCTTTGCCTAAGCTTAATATTTTGCGTAAGCCTGACTCTATTTCAGACTATGCTTTTGATGACTTTGAGATTGAAGGCTATGAGTGTCATCCGCACATTAAGGCGCCGGTTGCTATTTAGCCAAGAGCAGCATTTCAGAGCTTCATGATTTAAAGCTTCTTAAGCTGCAGGCTGGGGAGTTTGACCGCTTGAGCATCTGGAATATCGATACGCAGTGCTGTTAGAGAGCCTCCCCAAACGCAGCCTGTGTCCAGGCCCAGCAGTAAATCCGTTTGTAATAAGCCCAGTGCAGACCAGTGCCCGAACACAATCCGGGGAATGCCAGCACGTCGCTGCGGGTGCTCAAACCAGGGCATGAGCTCTGCCGGCGCATCGCTTAGCGGACCTTTGTAGGCGAAGTCCATTGCACCCGTGCTTGCCACTAGGCGCAAGCGGGTCAGATGATTTGTGATGCAGCGGATGCGATCTGTTCCCGTCAGTGAATCCGACCACAATGCCGGTTCCCTGCCATACATTAATTGCAGGAATTCGCCGGGGGTGTCACCACGCAGTTGTGTTTCAACTTCAGCAGCCAGTTGCAAGGTTTCTAAACCATCCCATGCAGGCGCAACGCCGGCATGCACCAATAAGGTATCGAGTGCTGGGTCGTAGTGCGCGAGTGGCTGGCGACGCAGCCAGTCGAGCAGCTCATCCGCATCGGGCGCTTGCAGCACCGGCTCGAGATTGTGCTTTATATCAGGGGTTTTACTGGCGAACCGCAAGGCCAGCAGGTGCAGGTCATGATTACCGAGGACGGTGATGCAGGCGGAACCCAGCGAGCGCACGAAGCGGAGCGTTGCCAAAGATTCGGGCCCCCGGTTTACCAGGTCGCCGGTTAGCCAGAGTTGATCTTTATCCGGCGTAAACCGGAGGGTATCCAGCAGCTTCCGGAGCTCGCTATAACAACCCTGAATGTCGCCTATGGCGAAGATCGCCATTGTCAGGAGAGCCCGAGCAACGACTTAGTTGAGCACTTGCGGTACTGCCAGACGAAATACCGGAATTGTTGCATCGAAAGCATCTTTATCGTTGCTCAGCATGCCGTAAGTACCCTGCATGGTGCCCACCGGTGTCTTTATTACTGTGCCGCTGGAGTAGGTGTGCACTGCGCCGGGAGCAATGTAAGGCTGTTCACCGATAACGCCATCGCCGTGGACCTCATGAACACCACCATCTGAATCGGTAATTAACCAATGTCGAGTGAGTATGCGGGTGGTTTTCCGGCCGAGGTTCTCGATAGAGATAGTGTAGACGAAGACATAGCGTTCTTCGCTGGGGCTGGATTGATGCTCTAGATACTGGGCTCTGGCGGAAACACGGATGCTGTCATTTAGGGTGTTATTCATGGATTCTATTCTAGCTTATGCCACGGAGTTGGGCGTAAATTTTTTTCGGGCGTGCTTTTTAGGTGAGCTTACAATTGCTCGGCAAGCAGCAAGAATTCGCTCGGCGAGAGTACTTCGGCGCGGAGTCCGGGGTCGATGCCGGCACCTTCAATTTGCTCTGTGTCGAGCAAACCCTTCAGCGCGTTGTTCAGAGTTTTACGGCGCATGCCGAAAGCAGCAGTAACGACTTGTTTGTAAGTCGGGTAAATTTCAGCATTGACTAGTGGAATTGCCGAAGGAGTGAGTCTGGCAAAACTAGAGTCAACCTTGGGCGCCGGGGTAAAGCTATTGGGTTTGATATTGAACAGATGCTCTACTTCGCAGCGCGCAGCGAGCATTACAGTTAGCCTGCCGTATTGCTTGCTGCCTGGTTCTGCCGCCATACGCTCGATGACTTCCTTTTGCAGCATTACATGCATGTCAGTAAACAGTTCTGCTGAATCCAGAAAGTGGAACAGCAGCGGGGTGGAGATGTTGTAGGGCAGGTTGCCGACCAAGCGCAGTTTTTCACCTGTCTTAGGTAGGGTGGAAAAATCAAACTTCAGTGCGTCGCCGCGATGTACCTCGACAGTTGATGGCCATTCCAGCGCTTCGAGTGCATCGGCCAAATCACGATCAATTTCAATGACATCAACATGCTCAGCCTGATAGCTGAGGGCGCGGGTAATCGCGCCGCGACCTGGTCCGATTTCAACGATATGATCTTCAGCAGCAGGGCGGATAAAATCAATGATTTTGCCGATAATGTTGGCGTCATGCAGAAAGTTTTGGCCAAAGCGTTTTTTTGGAGCGTTAAATTTCATGCGGACTGTCGGAACTTCGAGCTCATTGCTATGGCCGTGGATACAGCCGCCTGAAGACTTTCAGCACTGGCCTTGCCAGATCCGGCAAGATCAAGTGCGGTGCCATGGTCTACAGATGTGCGGATAATGGGCAAGCCAAGTGTGATGTTGACGATATTGCCAAAGCCCGCATGTTTAATCACCGGTAAGCCCTGATCATGGTACATAGCAATAACTGCATCGAAGTTGCGCAGTTGCGTTTGAGTGAAGGCGGTATCAGCGGGCAGCGGCCCCGTTAGTGCAAGCCCCTCTTCGATTAACTGATTAATAACAGGTTGTATGAGTTGCTGCTCCTCATCCCCCAGGTGCCCACTTTCGCCAGCGTGCGGGTTTAATCCCAGCACCGCAATGCGCGGCTGATCTAAATCGAAATAACGTTGCATATCTGCAGCGACAATACGGCAGACGCGGGTAAGATTGTCTTTGTTGATGGCATCGGGGACGGCGCGCAGCGGTAGATGTGTGGTAACCAGGGCCACTCTTAGTCCGGTGCTCTCATCGGCCAGCATCATTACCGGAAGCTGGCCGCCGCAACGTTTCGCCAGATATTCAGTGTGACCCGAAAACGTAATGCCCGCATCATTGATGACGCTTTTTTGCACAGGGGCAGTGACCATGGCAGAGAACTCACCGCTCATGCAGCCATCACAGGCGAGATCCAGTGTGCGCAATACCGATGCGGCATTGGCGGGGTTTAGTCTGTCTCTTATACACATCTCCGAGCCCACGAGACAAGAGGCAATCTCGT
>CAJXQV010000022.1 GCA_913058165.1 uncultured Chromatiales bacterium
CGAGATTGCCTCTTGTCTCGTGGGCTCGGAGATGTGTATAAGAGACAGTCCTGGAGCACATCCTGACGAATCTCCGACCCGTACTGTTGACGAACAATTTTCGCTGGGGCCTTACCCGGACGAAAACCCTTAATTTTTGCGTCTTTCGCCACTTTCTTAAGGCGCGACTCTACTTCCTGCTCGATCTTCTCGGCGGGCACTTCGACCCGAATAACGCGTTCCAGACCGACTGAGGACTCAACGGAAACCTGCATGTTTATCTACCTGTAACTATAAGTTTTAAGACATTATCGTCGCGGAAACACCCAAAGGCGCCCGCCCCGGCGCACCAATCCCGGCAATTCCAGTGCAAATCCTGCCCCCCCTCGGAACTATTCTGCCTATAGCGAAGCCGCTTACTGCTGCAGATTCTGAGGTTAATAATCAGGACTATAGGATTATCACTATAGGGGTTATGCGTTGGTGCGAAAGGAGAGACTCGAACTCTCACGGGTTGCCCCACTGGTACCTAAAACCAGCGCGTCTACCAATTCCGCCACATTCGCAAGCTAGCCCAGCGCATAACCCGCGCATTATAGCGAAGAGGATGCCACCCGTTGACTCAATCTTTGCCCAAACTAAACGGCGCTTACTTTCATAAGTATCCCGGAACATGGTTTTTTTAACATAAGCTTATAAAACAATGTGTTAGAGCAAGCCCTAACTGCAGGATGCAGATAAAACAGGTCATCCGACTCGACCTCATTCCAGCCAAAAACACGAAAAATGCGCGAAACTATGCCGCTGTGAAGCTCAAATTGATCACTGGCGCCAACAAAGCCCCAATCATCGGCTAAACTTGCAGCCAGACTTTTCCAGCAACGCGGCAACATCCACGAGCAAAGGAATACAGCATGAACGTAGTTATCACAGGCGGTTCAAAAGGTATCGGCAAGGGCATGACCGGTGAATTTCTTAAGCGCGGCCACAACGTCACCATCTGCAGCCGCAGCCAGAAAGACATTGATCTAACCGTTGATGAGCTGACCAAGACAAACGCTGAAGGGCAAATTATTTGCGGCACCAGTTGCGATGTTGCCGACCACAAGCAGACTAAAAACCTGTGGGATTTTGCCAACGACAAAATGGGCAGTGTCGACATCTGGATCAATAACGCCGGACGCGATGGTCTGAAGGTCAAGTTCGTTGATCTGCCCCCGGAAGACTTCCAAATGACCGTCGATACCAATGTCACCGGCATGATGAACTGTTGTCAGGTCGCAATGCAGGGCATGAAACAACAAACTTCCGGCGGACGTATTTTTAATATGGAAGGCTTCGGTAGTGACGGCATGACCAGGTCGCGACTCGGCGTTTACGGGTCGACCAAATATGGCCTGCGCTATTTCACCAAAACCCTGGTTAAAGAATGCGAAGGCAGCAACATTAGAATGTGCTACCTGAGCCCCGGCATGGTGGTTACCGACCTATTGGTGCCACCACCGGAGCAGCGGGATGAAGATTGGGAGAAGAGCAAGAAAGTGCTCAACATTCTTGCCGACACCGTAGAAACCGTAACGCCCTATCTGGTTGACGGTGTATTGGCTGCCGAGAACAACGGCGATGCGGTGCGTTGGCTTACCGGTGGCAAGGTGATGCGGCGCTTTCTGCTGTCAAAGTTCAAAAAACCGAGAGACCTTTTCAGCCATCTAGGCGCATGATAAACGGTTATTATTTTCAGAATATTGCACAAAAAAAAGCCGCTGCGAATACAGCGGCTTTTTTTGATTACTTTTAACTCAGAACCAAAACAGCACATCCAGACCAAGACGGGTTGGGTTATCGACAACATCGCTATTGTCAAGACGCACCCGCTGCACTTCATAACGCAAGCGTAAATCGACAGCACCAATGCTCATGCCCGCACCCCCACCGACTGTATAGCCGCCGTCACGAGCGGTGGTCTTGACATCGCCGATGGTGTATTCGCCCTGCCCGTAGGTAGCACCGAACTTAGCAAAAACATCAAAGACATCACCAATCGGTAAATTACCGACGATACCCACAGTCCAAGAGTTATAGTTCACGTTCACCTGGGTACCGTTGACAGAGTCTTTCGCCTCGCCTGAATAAGCCAACTCACCTTCAAAAGCAATGTGAGGACTAATCTGATAACCACCGAGGACTAAAAAACCGGGCGTCTTATCTCTGGCAGTTCCTAAGGCACCGGCATCAACTTTAAAGTCGGTGTAAGTTATTCCTAAACCGGTATACCAACCCGCATCCTTTGCCAAAACCGGACCGGATACCAACAGCACGGATGCCGTGAAAATCCCAATTAATGCTCTCATTACTGTCCCCGAGTGATATATAAAGTGTGTTGCTTACATTAAAGAAACCGCGCGATATTGTCTATCGCTTCTGCACAAGACTCTGCAGGGCTGTGCTTGCAGTGGTCACCCAACAAAGCACTTTTCTCCGTTGGCTTCACTGGGGACATCAAATAGTCACGCATTCCGGGGTTTAAACACTCTGGGCCGTGTAGGCCTCGAAACTACGACTGGGCTAATTACGAGTCTTCAGACAATTAATCCAGCTAGGCTGGTTTTTTCAGCAGGGCCGCACGAGGATCTTTTGCTATTGCCGGGTAACGATCGTTAAGTATCTGCAGATAGTCATCCGGAAACTCATCCAGTGAGAAGCACTTTCTCCCAGCAGCGCGTGCGGTTGTGTGTCCACCAATGCCCTCCGCTCCCATCCATTCGCGCCAGCTTGTAACGCTTTGGAAGGCAACACTGGCAGGCGCAGATGTGAGCTCAGGGTTCTCAATATCTTTGAGACTACCGTGGTAGGTAACAAACTCATTGTAAGTGTGTTCACCCATCATTGGCTGATCAGAATCAACATCAACAAAACTGTCATCTCTTATCCAAACATCATCGCCCTCTACAACAACAGGCCCAAGCTGCGTGCGTAATTCAAAGGTTCCAAATGCCGGGTTAGGCGGTATCTCGACGCCCTGAGTCGTATGATAAACCGTATATGGACCAAGCCTTTGTTCTGGGATATCCACTAATTTGCCACTGTAAGGGTTAGCAAATTGAGCCAATGGTTTATCGGTTTCCAAATCGGTGAAGAAAATCAATTCCAGCATGGTCATAGAGTGACGACCATCGGCCAGTTGCTGATACAGCTGAAACCCTCCCGTCTTCATTCCATATAAAGGTCTAATGCTGTCATTAACAACCCCATAGCGCATGCCCTTCATCCACCACATCACCAGCCTGTCATCCAGTGTGCCACGAAGCTTTATTAATGCATGCAAAATATCATCTGGTGCAGTTAAAGCTGATTCAGCATAAGCTGGAACAAACATCGTGCCCAGCGCAGCGCCCATCAGGCCTGAAAATCTTCTCCGTGAAATTTGCATTAGTACTCCTGCCCTTACCAGGGCTCAGTCAGTAGACCGCTCTGCGCATACCTTCTCGAGCTATTGTCTTGATCTTGGAATAATCAAAGGCGCCCCAAAACTCGGTTGCTACATAAAATATAGAGCTTAAAGAGAAAGTGGTGGGCCGTGTAGGATTCGAACCTACGACTAATTGATTAAGAGTCAACTGCTCTACCAACTGAGCTAACGGCCCATGATCGGAAGACCCCTGACCGCGGCAGAAAACACGCTCATCAGAGGCCAAAAGAAATGGGGTGGATGACGGGACTCGAACCCGCGACGGCCGGAATCACAATCCGGGGCTCTACCAACTGAGCTACACCCACCACAGCAAAACTAATTTTAGTACCCGCCACCTTAAAATGGTGCGCCCGGCAGGACTCGAACCTGCAACCCCCGGCTTAGAAGGCCGGTGCTCTATCCGGTTGAGCTACGGGCGCTTGCTAAATACACATGTGTGCGGTATTTCTTGTTAGAACACGCCTAAACACCCACAGTAAAAACCAGAGAGCCTCAGTGTTCAAGGAAAAAATTGGTCGGGGCAGAGAGATTCGAACTCCCGACCCTCTGCTCCCAAAGCAGATGCGCTACCAGGCTGCGCTATGCCCCGTCCAAGGCCCTAATCAGGCAAGCTCAATGGCTCACCGCATCAGGGACGCAGGATAATACGATTGGAACCCGTGCCAGTCAATTGAAACCAGCCGGTATTTCTGCCCTCAAAGTTATTTTTAGGGTTTTGCATTGCCATAGCCTCTGTTATGTTGCCACCATACTCAGAAGGCGCCAGCAAGGTTCATTGCGATATGACAGCACAACTTATTGATGGCAAGGCCATTGCAACCCAGATTCGCGCAGAATTACGCGAGCAAATCAGCGCATTAACCTCAAGCGGCAAGCCCTCACCGGGCCTGGCGGTGGTTCAGGTTGGCGCCGATCCCGCCTCCTCTATTTATGTGCGCAACAAGCGTCGAGCCTGTCATGAGGTAGGTATTGAATCTTTTGATTATGACCTGCCCAGTAATACACCACAGCTTGAGCTACTGACGCTCATCGACAAGTTAAACAGCGCGCCCGAAGTCAACGGCATTCTGGTGCAGCTGCCCCTGCCTGCACACATTGATGACCACGCCATTATCGAACGTATTTCACCCACTAAAGATGTCGATGGCTTTCACCCGTTTACCATTGGTCGCTTGTCGCAACGGATTCCGTCACTGCGCCCCTGCACACCGTTTGGCATCATGACATTGCTGAATCGAATTGGTGTGAACCCGCGCGGCCTCAATGCTGTGGTTGTCGGCGCATCAAATCATGTAGGACGCCCGCTCGCACTGGAGCTGCTGATCGCAGGTGCTACCACAACGGTATGCCATCGATTTACGACCAATCTGCAGCAGCATGTGTCACAAGCCGACATACTTGCTGTGGCGGTTGGCAAACCCGAACTCGTTCCGGGCGACTGGGTAAAACCCGGCGCCGTGGTATTCGATGTAGGTATTAACCGCATGAGCGATGGCAAGCTAAAAGGCGATGTTGGCTTTGAAGCAGCTCGCGAGCGTGCGGCATGGATTACGCCTGTACCCGGTGGCGTCGGCCCAATGACGGTCACTATGCTTATGCACAACACACTCCTGGCAGCACAAATGGGTGATCAGTTACTCGAAAACCGAACAGAGGTTGCACCCGATTAGTGCTGCACCCAAATTAAAGTACACCACCTAAAGAATGGAATCCCAAGGACCGCAACTATGAAAACCATACTCAACCTCAGCCTTAGTGCTCTGCTTCTGTTCGCGACCATCGGCAACTCGGCACCCGCCGTGAAGTTTGAAACAACCGCCGGCAACTTTGTTATCGAACTCAATGCCGATAAAGCGCCGGTTACGGTTGAGAATTTTCTGAACTACGTGAATAGCGGCTTCTACGAAGGAATAATCTTCCATCGTGTGATTGCTGACTTCATGATTCAGGTCGGTGGATTTAATGAAGACTTCGGTCAAAAAGAACCGAACCAGCCTATCGTTAATGAAGGTGGCAACGGCTTAATGAACAGCCTAGGCACTGTCGCCATGGCGCGCACACCAATGCCCGACAGCGCCACATCGCAATTCTTTATTAACGTCAAAGACAACAGCTTTCTGAACTATCAGGATGAAGCCAACCCCGGCTATGCCGTGTTTGGCAAAGTGAGCCAAGGCCTGGATATGCTGTTGGAGTTGTCACAACGCCCGACTGGTCCCGGCGGCATATTCCCCAGCGACGTCCCCGTAACCCCTGTTGTTATCCTTAAAGCCAGCGTTGTCGAAACCAAGTAACTCACGGCCACAATCCGAATGACTCAATTGTTTATCTCTGACCTGCACCTGGACGCCAGCCGCCCGGAAGCTATCGAAGCCTTTGAGGCATTGCTCGCAAATGAAGCCTGTAAAGCCGAACGGCTATACATTCTGGGCGATCTGTTTGAAAGTTGGATTGGTGATGATCAGCCTGGTGATGTTGGCCTTCGCGTCATTAAAGGCTTACAAAAACTGCATCAGAGCAATACCTCCTGCTACTTCATTAGCGGCAATCGCGACTTTTTAATTCGCAACGATTTCGCCACCGCAGCCGGTATGCACCTGCTGCCCGATTGCGCACTGACAGAAATTAACGGTGAGCGCACTCTCATGCTCCATGGCGATCTGCTGTGCACTGATGACTCGCGCTATTTAAGATTTAGGAAGGTAGTCCGTAGCTCGCTATTTCAAGCGCTATTTCTAGCACTGCCTGCACGTATGCGCGAGAAAATTGCCAGCAATGCACGCGACAAAAGCCAACTTGAGAATGCCGAAAAACAACCTGAGATTATGGATGTGTCGCAACGCGCGGTTGAGCAGATAATGGAGCTGTATGACATCAGAACGATGGTTCACGGCCACACACACCGACCTGCCATTCACCAATTCAAGCTGGGCAATGCGAATGCAACGCGGATTGTGCTTGGTGACTGGTATGAACAGGGCAGCATGCTGCGCTGGAATGCGAACGGCTACCAACTCGAACAATTGACGTTCTGACACTGCGGCACTATCAACAGCCACTCGAATGCGACCTCATTGCCGCTGCCCGGCCTGCTGCAATACTTTCAACAGAGAGCACGCGTCATCGAGCGGGAACACCGATACGAACTTACAGTTCGTCGGAAAACGAATAAAAAAACGACCACTGCAAACTGTCAGAAGAATAAGCTGTTTAGCTGTAGCTGCCTTCCACAGCCAGACGTTGTTGTTCGCGCCTGTGCTTGGCTGCATCAGAACGCTCGCTTTCCATACGGGCAAGATACTCAGGACTGACATCATCGGTAACGTAAGTGCCTGAGAAACAAGAAGTATCAAATTCTGTGATATCGCCATTGTCGTATTTAACGGCATCGATCAGATCACTAAGCTCCTGATACACGAGCCAGTCTGCTCCGATGGCCTCGGCCACTTCAGCGTCATTCCGGCCGCTGGCAACCAGCTCACTTGATACCGGCATATCGATACCGTAAACATTTGGGTAGCGCACAGCAGGCGCTGCAGAAGCAAAATACACTTTCCTGGCACCGGCCTCACGAGCCATTTCGATAATCTGTTTCGAGGTAGTGCCGCGGACAATACTGTCATCAACCAACAACACAGCCTTATCACGGAACTCAAGATCGATAGCGTTAAGTTTCTGCCGCACAGACTTTTCGCGAACGGCCTGACCCGGCATAATAAACGTCCGGCCAATATAGCGATTCTTGATAAAACCTTCGCGATACTTAACACCCAGCTTCTGTGCCACCTGCTGGGCACTAGTGCGACTGGAATCAGGAATCGGAATAACCACATCAATATCGTGGTCCGGCATTAGCTCGAGTATTTTCTCGGCAAGACGGTCACCCATTCGCATTCGCGATTTATACACCGAAATACCATCGATGATGCTGTCAGGACGAGCAAAGTAAACAAATTCAAAAATACACGGCGTATAACTGCGACGTTCACAACACTGCTTACGATGCAGCGTGCCATCAGCTTCAATAAAGATTGCTTCACCTGGAAGAATATCGCGCTCAAATTCAAAACCAAGGGCATCAAGAGCAACGCTCTCTGAAGCCACCATGTAATCGGTGCCATCTTTGGTTTCTTTTTTACCGAGCACAATCGGTCGAATGCCATGCGGATCGCGGAATGCCACGATGCCGTGGCCAATCAGCATCGAAATGACACCGTAACCACCGTGACAACGCTCATGCACTGCGCCCACCGCTGTAAAAATAGCCTCCGGTGTCAGTTCGCCCGACTGTGATTGCAACTCGTGCGCAAACACATTCAATAATGCTTCCGTATCGGAGCCGGTATTTAAATGGCGCTTATCCTGTTTGACCAGCATATCCTGCAACTGACTGGTGTTGGTCAGGTTGCCGTTATGAGCAAGACAAATACCGTAGGGTGAGTTCACATAGAAGGGCTGGGCTTCTGCCAGACTCGACCAGCCGGCAGTCGGATAGCGCACATGACCAATGCCCATGTTCCCGCGTAAAAAACTCATGTGGCGCTGATGAAACACGTCCTGCACCAAGCCTTTGCTTTTACGGGTATACAGTGTGCCGTTGGCATCTGTCATGATGCCAGCGGCATCCTGACCACGGTGCTGCAACACAATTAACGCGTCATAAATTGACTGAGCGACGGGTTGCTGACTAACAATTCCAACTATTCCACACACAAGCGAGCCCTAAGGTGACAATTAACGTTATGGAGCGAGCATATCGCCAGCCTTCTGCGAAGCCGAGTCGATAATTCCTTCCTGATCTACATCAAGGTATTCAATGCCATCTTCTGTAAGGTCTGAAACCAGCACAGCTACAGGGGAGACATAAGGTATCAGCTTGGACTCCGTCCACCAAGAACTCTCGGAGAATTCTGCGAAGTCGAGCAGCAACACAAACACTGCAGCCAGAACAATGCCGCGAGCCAATCCAAATACCATGCCGACTGCGCGATCTGTGCCACTAAGACCGGTGCTGTGGAGTAGTTTTGAAACTATCCAACTGACCAGACCTCCGGCAAACAACACAGCAACCAGCAGCGCTGCCCTGCCGAGCCAAGCACGCAGAGTTAGCGAATCTATTCCGCCACCAATCAGTTCGCCAAACTCTGGGCCGAAGCGGGTGGCCGCCCAAATCGCTACCAGCCAACTAACCAGTGACAAAGCCTCCTTCACAAACCCGCGAAAAAGACTTATCACAGCAGAAACTGCCACAATGGCCAGCAATATATAATCGATTACAGTCACTAGTATTCTCTCAGTCTGCCGCGCACTACGATTTAACCGGCATCACAACACCCTTATAGCCTGCTTTTTTCAAAGCAGTGACCAGCTTTTCTGCCCCGACCCGATCGTCTCTAGGCCCTACCTGTACCCGATACATCGTCTTACCGCCGGAACGAAACGAACGCACCAACGCAGGAAAACCGGCAGACTTTAGCTTTGCAGCGTAGGTTTCGGCGTTCGTCTCACCGGAAAAACTCCCCAACTGCACCACCCACTGGCCCACTGTTGGTTGAGGTGCAGAGAGCTTTGCAGCAGCCGGAGCTGACTTAGGCGATTGCACGACGGCGGGTGCCGGCTTTTTTTTCTTAACTGGGGCCTTCGTCGGCGGAGCAGCGGGGGGTGCGCTGTTCAATCGTATTGTGGCAATACGAACCGGGGCCTGCTGCTCAGCTGTGCCAAGAATATCGTTGTTAGAACTATCGGATGACCTGCCTTCAGACTGGGGACCATCCAGTAAAGCTGGCGCCAGCATTACCAGCAGGATCACTAGCACTGTCGCTCCGATCATGCGTTCCAGCAAACTTCGATCCATCTAAAAGATGCTCCGGTAAAAAATATGCGCCTAAATGGCCGGTGTGACGGCAGTAGTCCGTGCCTTACAAAGCCGACCCGAATTAGTGACAGTGAGACAAGAGACCAATACTTTACAACATCCCGAGCCATTGCATGGCTGGACCGACAACAAAAAATGAACCAAAAACCAAAATACGCCCTCCTTCGGGTGTCGTCTCAACAGCCTGAGCAAATGCGGCTGCATGGATCGGTTCAATATGAGCATCTATTCCCAAAGCATTAAGCTTTTCCGCTAACACTCTGGCCGATTGCCCACGGGCACTGCTGACATCGGTAACAATCCATTGCTCTACGCGGCCCGCAAAGGCTTCAACGATTGCCCCAACATCTTTATCTGCCAGCATCCCCAGAACAGCCGTAAGGGGACGAGGTGGCAAGGCATCGAGGTTTTCTCCCAGCACACGCAACGCCTGTGGGTTATGACCAACATCAAGCACCCATTCCAGCGCCTTGGTGATGCCTCCGGCATCGTTTGTGGCCAGCGTTTGAAAACGCCCCGCGGGAATAGAGCCTACCAGCGCTCTGGCAACCGCCGCTGAATCATCAAGTAATCCGGGACGCCATGCTTCAATAGCGGCCAGAGCCAGCGACTGATTCTGCAACTGATGCTGCGGGCAACCTAGCGGCAATGGCAAGCCTTTCATCTCCAGATTAGTGCCCCAAAATGACCAGGATGCAGGATCAACCTTAAAACCAAAATCGACTCCCTGCCGATGCAGATTAGTTCTCAAACCATCGGCGACATCGGCAATCGTAGCTGGCATATTCGGGTCGCCAAAAAAACCGTATCCAGTCCCGCGTAAAATGCCCGCTTTCTCACGCGCTATCTCAGCTAATGTGGTGCCTAAAAACAACTGATGATCAAAGTCGATAGTAGTAATCAAACTAAAATTAGGCTCGATGACATTCGTCGCATCAAGACGCCCCCCTAAACCAACTTCTATAATCCAGACATCGACAGGGACTCGGGAAAGAATCCAAAAGGCAGCCAGTGTGCCGTATTCAAAATAGGTAAGCGGAAGCTCTCCGCGTACAGCTTCGATTGCCTCGAAAGCATCGACAAACTGCTGATCGGCGACCGGTTCGCCCGACAGGCAAACGCGCTCGTTATAACGAAGTAGATGGGGAGAAGTATAGGTGCCAGTTCTTAATCCCTGCCCATGACATACAGCGTGCAAAGCACTGACGACCGAGCCTTTGCCATTGGTGCCAGCGACCAGAAATACAGACCCATCAGGGGGCTGAAGATTTAGCCGCTCTGCAACCT
>CAJXQV010000023.1 GCA_913058165.1 uncultured Chromatiales bacterium
TCGTCGGCAGCGTCAGATGTGTATAAGAGACAGCTTCAGCGAGTTCCTCGGGAACGTCTTCGATAAGAAAAAAGCCCATGCCCGGGTAAATTCTGTGGGCTTGATCTGCTGTACCAGGCATTTGGTTGTAAAAATCCTGAGGATTAAAGCCACGCTCGGAAATTGATTGAGCCAGCATGGTAATGGCAGGGCCATCCCAGCCCTTGAGTTTCTTCCAAGCTTCCTGATTGGGTCCGGCAGCTTGGTGAAGCGGTGTGGCGGGAATCATCATGGGCATCCGTTTTGGTCCGGCCTTATAGGATTCATTGAGGTAGGGCGCATCGAGCCCAGTCAACGTAATTGTGTCCATATCGGTGCCGGTCATATCGCTGACCATGCCGCTGATCGGGAACTCTTCCGGCCCATAGATATAGCGTCGCCAGCCGGCAATCCAGACGGCACCGGCAATGCTATCGGCCCTAGGCATCGTGGTGGTTACCAGCATCAGCCGGGAAAAGAGTTGCGGATCTTCGGCAAGCAGGCGCAAGGCGAAGTAGCCGCCCCAGTCGAATAAAAAGGCGTTGCAGTTATAGATATCCAATTGTTCGAGTGTGGCATCAAGCCAGTCGACTTGCTTTTGAAAGCTGTGAGCGTTCCAGTCGGCAGGTTTATCGGAACGTCCGAAGCCGACCATGTCGGGCACTACAACGCGGTAACCCGCCGCTGTGAGAATGGGAATCATCTTACGAAACGAATAACTCCACGTGGCCTGACCGTGCAATAGAAGTATGACTTCGCCATCCCTAGGGCCTTCATCGAGATAGTGAATTCGCAGCGTACCCAGTTCCGGATCGTCAATACTGATGTAGTGGGGTTCGAAGGGGAAATCGGTAAGTACGGTAAACCGTGATTCGGGGGTGCGCAGCACCAACACGTTTGGATCTTCCGGTTTAACCGCGGCGCGCTGCTGCACATCGTAATCATTGTAGAAGCCGAGTGCGGCAGCAAGTAGAATCACAAGCAGAATGAGCGAACCCGAAATTGTCACAAACTTAAGCAAAGTAAACCCCTTAATAGCGCCGGAGGCTAAAGGCACATGGCCGGCACGGCAGTTAAGCATTAGGCTGATCTTAGTCCTGTTCACTCATTCGGAGACCGCTCACGGCGCGGTCGGTCTATCTGCGGTCACCCATGCGTATAGAACCTGCAGCATAGCGGTTGCCTGACGTAGAGTGGCTGTTATCAGGAACACAGCTTGCGGGCAGCCCTTAAGTTCGCTTTTCTCAGGAAAAACCCATTAAGGAATACTGATATGACCTTACGTGTTGATCGTCGTTTATTGCTTCAGGGAGGCTCAGCTTTAGCCATCGCCACACTACTACCAGGCTGTGCGACATCCCGCGGGTGGAGTCCGAATCCGGCGTTAATCAGTGACGTTCCGCGCAGCGATTACGGCTTTGCGACGACCTGCGATGACGTGGCAGCCGGATACGATCTCTCCGGCAAGACAATACTCATTACCGGTTGCAACTCAGGCTTGGGTTATGAATCGATGCGCACACTCGCCAGCCGGGGGGCGCATGTGATCGGTACCGCACGCACGCTGGAAAAGGCAGAGCAAGCCTGCAGTAGTGTTGAGGGGCAAACGACACCGTTGGTGTGTGAACTCACCGATATGGATTCAGTAGCGGCATGCGCCATTGCCACAGATGAGCTGCTTAATAACAGTAATAAGCATCTTGACGTGCTCATGTGCAATGCCGGCATTATGGCGCTGCCTAAGTTGGAACAGGTGGATGTCAATGGTGTAACCCTTGAAAAACAATTCGTGGTCAATCATTTGGGGCATTACCTGCTGACCCGAAACCTGCTGCCGCAGGTAGAGGCCGCCACAGGCAGAGTGGTGATGCTATCCAGCACGGGTTATTCGTTGGCACCCGCTGAAGGTATTCAGTTTGACAACCTCTCGGCTGCAGTAAAGTACAAGTCGTTTTCGGCGTACGGTCAGACCAAGCTTTCGAATGCATTGTTTGCCGATGAAGTTGCGCGTCGCTATGCCAATACGGGGCTGACCTCAAACTCAGTGCATCCCGGCATTGTGGCGACGAATCTCGGCCGCTATATGTCCAGCAAACCCCGTGATCCGAATAAGCCTCTGCGTAAAGGGTTTAAAAACCCTGCTCAGGGTGCGGCCACTCAGGTTTACGTGGCCATAGATTCCCGTTTGGCTGGCGTTACCGGTTACTACTTCGAAGACTGTAATCCTTCAGCGATGACAGGTCCGCATGCGGAAAACGAGGCGTTAGCATTAAAGCTGTGGAATGTGTCTGCGCAGTTGGTTAAGCCATGGCTGTCATAGACCTAGCGCGCTCTGCCTCCAGCCAAGTGTCTTCCGGCAGTTGAGGGTTACTTAGGTAGATTGAGAATACCGCAGCAACAATAATTAGAGAGAAAATATCTTGCGTATTGACGTCATTATTGAATCGGACAAGCCCGTAGAGCGGTGGCTTGAGCTGGGCAAGTTGGCTGAGTCTGTTGGCCTGGGTGGTGTTTGGGTGGCCAACAATGCAAATGGCAGAGATGCGTTTGTTAATTTCACGCCACTGGCCACGCAGACAGAGCGCATCGCGATGGGGCCGATTGCCGTTAGCCCATTCGAATTGCACCCATTAAAAATGGCGGTGTCGCTGTTAAGCCTGAATGAAATAGCGAAGGGCAGGGCGCAGATAGTTATTGGCGCTGGTGGCGGTACCGCAGATGCTATGGGTAAAAAACCAAAACGCATGATTCGTGCCGTCAGAGAATGCGCCGAACTGATTTCTCTAGCGGCCAGCGGAGTACCTGGAAAATACGAGGGTGAACTTTATCCGGTAAGTTGGATGGATACACGCTGGGTAACGCAGGCACCACCCATGGTGTTCGTTGGTGCGAACGGGCCTAAAATGTTGAAATCGGCAGCGGCCTATGCGCAGGGCATCATGTTCAGCGACTTTACGCCCGACAGAGTCCGTTGGGCGCATGAAATCATAGATCCTGTGCTGGAGCAGCGTGACCTCAGTCCGCACACCTATCCGCTAAATAATTTTTGGGCTTGGCATGTCAAAGACAGTGCCGAAGAAGCGCAGCGTGAGGCTCGTATTTGGTTGTGTGTCCGCGGCACGATATATCCGGATTATATTCGCGATGTTGTTAACGAGGATGAAGCTAAAATAGTGACGGATAACATCGGTGAGTTCGCAAAAGCATTTTATAAGCGCAGCCCTGATATCAAGAAGGTGCCGGACAATATTTTGACCAAAATAGTAGATCGAGGCACTTCCTCATCATCGCTTGATAATATCGACAGGGAAGTAGAACGGTTCAGAGAGTTTAAGCGCGCTGGATTGACGCAAATTGCGTTAAAGGTTTATGGGAATCCTGATGCTGCAATTAGAACCATCGGCAAGCATATTGTTCCCGCGTTAAGTGGTGGCTAACTCATAATAACCGGTTAGCACAAACGAAAGCCTTTTCGTGAACCAAAAAATAGCATGAGTGTGACTGATGGAATTTAGAGACTATTACGAAGTGATGGGCGTGGCGCGTGATGCCACCCAGGATGAAGTTAAGCGCGCCTACCGAAAGCTGGCTCGCAAATACCACCCGGATGTGAGTAAAGAGGGTGATGCCGAGGAACGCTTTAAGGAAGTGGGCGAAGCTTACGAGGTATTAAAGGATGCAGAGAAGCGCGCCGCCTATGATCAGTTGGGCTCAAACCATAAGGCCGGTCAGGAGTTTCAGCCGCCGCCGGGCTGGGATGAGGGTTTTGAGTTCAGCGGAGCGGGGTCTAATGCCGGTCGGGGGTACACCGGTGGCGGCGGTTTTGGTGGTGCGCAGTACAGCGACTTCTTCGAGGATTTATTTGCTCAGCGTAAATCGGGCGGACGGCAGCAGGGTTCGCAGTTCGGTATGCGGGGTGACGATAGACACGCGCGGATAGTGATTGATTTTCGCGACAGTTACACCGGCACGCAACGAAGCATCAGTTTGCATGCACCCGAGGTGACCGCGGATGGGCATGTTGTCACCAAAGAAATCACCCTTAATGTAAAAATTCCCAAAGGTATTCAGGCAGGGCAAAAAATCCGGCTGGCAGGCCAGGGCGGCATAGGCGCGGGCGGTGGTAAAGCCGGCGATCTGTTTCTTGAAGTCGAGTTTAGCCCGGCCAAGCGCTATCGCATTGACGGTGCAAATGTCTACCTCACCCTGCCGGTGGCACCTTGGGAGGCCGCGTTGGGAGCAACCGTTGCCGTGCCTCTGCCATCAGGTAGCGTTGAATTAAAAATACCGCCCAATTCCAGTCAGGGCAGTAAATTGCGTCTGAAGGGCAAAGGGCTGCCGGGCAAAGCGCCGGGCGACATGTATGTGCTGATTGATGTGCAGCTGCCGCCAGCGGATAGCGAAGTTGCTAAAGACTTGTATAAGAAAATGTCGGAGGAGCTGCCGTTTGCTCCGCGGGCAGACCTGTGAGGTATGAAAATGATTGAACATGATCGAAATGCACCTGCGGGTGAAGTGTTTGATGAGTCGACAGTAATCAGTCTCACTCAGTTGTGCGAGGTATGTTCAGTGGAACAGACACTCATTGAGCAATTGGTTGAAGAGGGTGTGCTCGATCCCCTGGGCCCCGGCTCGAATGAACTGCGGTTTCGTTATACCAGCGTGCGCATCACTCTTACTGCGATCCGTCTGCAGGATGACCTGGGCGTCAACCTAGCGGGTGCAGCGCTAGCACTGGATTTGCTTGATCGTATTGATGAGTTGCAGCGCCGACTCCGGATAGGGTCAACTGATTAGTTGCTGCAGTCTAATGGGTTTTTACTCTGCTGCAGCATCACTCTGAGCTTTGGCGTTAACCGCAAACAGCTACTTTTTTTGGGCTTGCATTTAAGCCCTGTTTCTTTGATAAATTGAAATGAAATACCGCTGTGTATCGCTTAGTTGCAATGTGTTTCATGGCTGAAGATCGGCGTTTGTATTGGGTATTAGAAGCGTGTCCGAAGCCAAACATTATTCTGTTTATTGTTGCTCGTTAACCGTCCAATCATATTGTAAGTATTTGACCTTATAGCCAACTGGCAGAGGCTCGGTGCGGTAGTGATTTATGTAGTCGGGAAGGTCGCGTGCTTTCCCTGAGGGCACAAAGTCTTTGGTGTAGAAATCGAAGATGGCAGACACCCAAATCTGTTGCTTTTCGTCATCAACTCTGACGTATTTTTCGCTATTGATGAACTCACGCGTGGCTTGTTCGAGTTGTTCATCGAGTAGTGCCGTCTGGAATGCAGACTGCGGCAGTTGTGGGCAGTCACGAACCATGCAGTTCAACGTGAAATGAACCCGCGGTTCATTTAATGGCCGGATGACTTTGTTCTCATAGTCTTGCAGATTGGTGTTCTTGCCATCGATTTCTATGCGGCGAAACCTGAAAAAACGGGCACGTTTAAAGAAGCTGTCAAAGTCTTTCGGTACGCCTTCATCTATTACGCCATACATAGCCAACGCGTTATAGGTGTTGATATGAAAAGCGAGGGTGGCCTCTCGTGAGGCAAATGTCTCCGGGTCGGTGCTGGGCCCATACACTCTTACCGCATCGACGTAGCTCTTTAGCTCCGTCGGGTTGGCGGCCAGGGCTGTAAAATTAATTCGACCGGATTCGTCCACATGGGTTTCGAGCACAGACTGCCAGCTGTCGAGTGCGTTGGCGTAGTCGGAGCGTGCGTCAGCCATCACGCTCAGCGATAAGATACTTAACGCAATTGCCGGCAGTGCTATTTTTTTCAGGAGCTTCATAGGTTTGCTTCCGAAGCGACAGTCTCTGGTGTCTGCGTCTATTGCTGCGGCGTCTAAGTCTCCGCGTGTTGCTACAACGGCCACACAATTAAGATCATCGGTACTGAGACGGCCACGATAATGATTTCTAACGGCAGCCCCATACGCCAGTAGTCACCGAACTTATAGCCACCCGGGCCCATAATGAGGGTGTTGTTCTTGTGCCCTATGGGGGTGAGGAACGCACACGATGCGGCCACAGCAACGCCCATGAGGAACGGGTCGGGGTTTACATCCAGACGTGTCGCAATTTCAACCGCAATGGGTGCGGCGATGACTGCGGTGGCGGTGTTGTTCATCACATCGGAGAGCGTCATGGTGACAATGATGAGCAGCGTGAGCACAACGGCGGGTGAAAAATCGGCGGAGACACTTAAAATAGAGTCGACAATGAGTGTCGTGCCACCGGTGGACTGCAAGGCAGCGCCAATTGGAATCATCGAGCCCAGCAGCACAATCACCGGCCACTCTATGGAATCGTACATGCTGCGCACGGGGACAATATTCAACAGTATATAAAGCGTGGTTACACAGCCGAGTGCCACGGGTAGATAGACGAGCCCGGTGCTGGCCAGAATAATCGCTATGGCAAATGTTCCCACAGCAAGCCAGGCTTTGTCCCGCTTGATAACGCGTTGACCGCGATCCTTAAGCGGCAACAGACCGAGCCGGCCGATGACGTCGCTCAGGCGTTCATCCGACCCCAGTAGCAGCAGAACATCGCCGGGTTCGATCACCAGTTGTCGTACGTTGTCGCGAAAGCGCACGCCTTGCCGCGATACGCCCACGAGTGCGACACCATAGCGATACAGCAAACGCAGCGATGCGGTGGAGCGGCCGGCAAGGTTTGAGCTTGGCGGCACGACCAGTTCACTGAGTTGCAGGTCTTCATCCTGGAGTGCGGTGAGGCCGCTACCGACATACTCGAGTCCCATGCTGCCCAGCAGAGTATCGATGCTTTCCGGGTTGGCCTCGATCACTAATGTATCGCCAGCCTTAATCTCGACGCGGCGCGTAATGCCGGCCAAGCGATTGCCGTTACGAATTAAACCAATAATCTCAACATCGGATTTTTCGGCTTCGGCATCAAGATCATTGATTCTTTTGCCGATGACTTTCGAGTTTTCGGTAACTTTAAGTTCGGCGATATAGTCGGCGAGATCAAACAGCTCTGTAGGGGAGTCGGCCTGTTGTCGGTTTTTGGGTAATAAGCGCCAACCAATAAGTGTGACATAGGCGATGCCGACAGCCGCACACGCGAGACCGACAGGTGCAAAATCGAACATACTGTATGGAGCGCCCAGTGCCTCGTTACGAAACTCTGCAATCACAATGTTAGGCGGCGTACCGATTAAGGTAATCATGCCGCCGAGTATCGAGGCAAAAGACAACGGCATTAGACTGAGGGCAGGGCTTCGTTTTGCCTTGGCAGCGGCCTGTATGTCGACCGGCATTAACAGCGCGAGTGCCGCCACATTGTTCATGACGGCTGAAAGCACCGCAGCCAGCGAAGACATTATCGCAATATGCGCCCCCAGTTTGCGTGAGCCGTCGATGACAAAGCGGGCCAGTAATTCAATCGCGCCTGAGTTTGATAAACCACGACTCACAATCAACACCAAGGCGATGATGATCGTCGCAGGGTGACCGAAGCCGGAAAATGCCAGTTCTTTAGGCACGACCCCGGTAAGCAATGCAACCAGCAAGGCAGCAAAGGCAACAATGTCGTAACGCCAGCGCCCCCAGATAAGGAGAATAAATACAGTAAACAGAAGGGCAAACAGAATGAGCTGATCGGTCATCCTTCATCCCAGCTCAAAAAGAACTGAGTGACGAAATTGGCACCAATTGACATGATGATTGCCGGGTAGGCGAACACCCATAAAGTAACGCTGTCGAGTATGCTGGTCTTAAGCGATTCGCTGCTCATATCAACGGACTCAAGCGACACTAGCGCCCCTGTAAAAAATGAAAATGTTACAATCGCCCAGGCTATAAGAAGCTTTCCATAGATCAGTTGTTTCCAGTAGCCGAAGGGAAACCGTTTGTAAAAAATTAAGATAAAGAGTGGCGGACCCATGCCATAAACGGCGAGTGCTAAGTTAGAAAGCACGATCTTTGATGAGATATCCAATTTGGAGCACCTTGAGCTGAGATGTGAGGCTGAAAAGTTCATTCTTTTCGGCGCATATATTCAACATATCATGAGGCACAGTCGCGGTCACGAAAAGGCTGCAAGAACAATGGAGGGTGCATTGAGTTATCATTCTCAGCCTTAGTGCCATGCCAAAAAACATCGGAATCCAGTCTGCTAGGCAGTCCTAAGTCATTGTTTTTTATATGCTATACCGCTATATTAAATACGTATATTGAATGAGATTTTTTTGATTTAAAAGCTCCGCCAACCTGCCTCCCGGGCAAGGTGGTGACTCCGTTCGGAGGATGCGGCCGTTAATGTTTTGCATTAATCGCGCAAGAAAATCGGGATTTCATGTAAAGACCTAACACAACTGGAAATGCAGTAAGTTAAAGAAACCGGATCTACTGTCGCAGTAGGCTAATGCGAGATGTGGTCCGGCCAAAAGGAGAGTCTGAATGAAGTTGGTCGAAAGACTGGTTGAAGGACCTATAGATGTGATCGGTGATGTGCATGGCGAGCTGGAGGGCTTGGAAAAACTTTTAGCCAAGCTTGGCTACAATAAAGAAGGCAACCACCCGGCCGGGCGCCATCTGGTGTTTGTGGGTGACCTCGTGGATCGTGGTCCAGACAGCGTGGGTGTCCTTTCGCGGGTGATGAAGTGGGTTAATAGTGGCATGGCGCAGGCGGTGCTGGGTAATCATGAGCTTAATCTGCTGCGTGATGATGAAAAACCCGACAACCTGTGGTTTACCGCAACAGATAAACCCAGCAAGTATCCGGCCAACACAGTAAGCGAGGCTGGCCGCGAAGCAGTGCTGCAGTTTTTAAGAACGCTCCCATTGGTGCTAACCCGGGGTGATCTGCGAATAGTGCATGCTTGCTGGAATAACACTGCCCTCAATGCTTTAGAAGCGCTGGATGAAGAGAGCTACGCGGATGTGGCTGAGCTTTACAATGCATACGAAGCTCAGGTCGTTAACGATCTTACTGATACCGGCGTCATGACGAAATGTGCCGCTGAGGAGCAGGAATACGCTGAACGCATCACTGATCCTGACTGGACGCCTGAGTTTTTGGCTGCCAAAGCTGAAGTCGATTTCCGGGGGCAGATGGGAAACCCGGTTGCTGTGACTACCTCCGGTGAAGAACGCATCACCCGTGAGCCGTTTTGGGCCGGCGGCAAATGGCGCATGGTAGACCGGGTGAAATGGTGGGAGAACTACACCGATGAAACCCCCGTGATCTTTGGCCACTACTGGCGACGGTTCGGCAAAGCTGCCGATGATCTGCCGGGCTTCGGCCCCGACCTGTTTGCGGGCATTGACGCGCATCATTGGATGGGTCCGCGCAACAACGTGTACTGCATTGATTTTAGTGCAGGTGCACGGGCGGTGCTGCGGGATAAAGATGGCGACCTAAATGCCGGCCGGCTTTCCGCCTTGCGGGTGCCCGAGTACGAGGTCATGCATGACGATGGTGAGCGGATAAAGCTGTTATCACCCGGAGACCAGTCTTCGTCACGAGGCAGTGTGCACTGACGTGGGTGCACAATTTGGTTTTGAGATTTTTAATAAGGAGCTCTTATGAGTTTATCTAAAGCGGTTGAACTGGCTGGCCGGTATCATGGGGGTTGAACCCTGAAAGGGCTGAGCAGTTGGAAAAGAATGGCAATCCGTATTTGCTGCATCCGCTGCGAGTGATGTTGTCACTGGAGACACCGGAGGAACGAATGGCCGGCGTACTTCACGATGTGATTGAAGATACCGATGGTGAGGCGACCGATTTGCGAGCGGCCGGTATTCCGGATGCGGTGATTACCGCGGTTGAGTTGCTGACGCGTGATGCTACTAACAAAGACCCGGAATATTACAATGAGTACATCGCTAAGATTGCTTCAAACCCGATCGCTCGGCGCGTGAAACTGGCCGACCTTAGTGACAATATGAACATTAAGCGGTTGCCTAATGAGTTGACCGTAAAAGATCTGGCTCGGTTGGCTAAGTACCATCGTGTGTGGCGGAAGCTGTCAGATGGCTAACTTATCTATGGGCTAGTGTGGCTTAATCCGTGTGGTTCCGGTCTGATTACCATGCTACCTGCGGCTGGAGATGTCTCGTAGTATGATTGGGCTTATGCAATATTCTCTTAAGTTACTGATCATCTTTGCAAGTGCCGCACTCGCGGCCTGCACGACTACTTCAAAACCGATGAATCAAGCGGCCAGTGAACCGCCTTTGCCGCCGATAACCGTGCCAGAAGGTTTTCAGGCCACAGTATTTGCCTGTCTCTTATACACATCTGACGCTGCCGACGATCTACTCTGTGTA